>CAVJLQ010000171.1:18379-20548 GCA_963650435.1 Alloprevotella sp.
CGCTGCTATTCTACCGCAATTTCCCGGGAAAATCCAGAGGAGATCTGCGGCGTTATGGGGCCGGGGCATCTTTGATGTGGTATAGGGCGTTCAATACCACCCAGTTTTGGGCAAAGGGCCGCATCAGGTTCCAGTAGCCCACGCCGGACAGGCCGTATTCTGCGGTGAGGGCAAGCTTGGCCCGGATGCTGCGGGCGTCCTCGAACCACACTTCGTGCTGGCGGCCGTTTTCATCGGTGTAAGGGAACCAGGGGGCCTGGGCCGTCTCGTCGTAGCGGATCGCGGCCCGATAGGCTGCGGCCAGCTCCAGGGCGCGGGGGTCGGACAGCGAGGTGGCCCGGCTGCCCTTCTCATAGGGGAGCGTCCAGTCATAGCCGTAGGTGGGGATGCCCAGCCAGATCTTCTCCGGCGGGATCTCCGTTAAGGCGTATTCCACCACCTGGCGCACATTCCGAATAGGAGCCACCGCCATGGGCGGGCCGTAGGTGTAGCCCCATTCGTAGGTCATCAGCAGTACGCCGTCTGCGGCCTGCCCAAGCAGGGCGTAATCATGTCCCTCATAGAGCGTGCCCGGCTGTGCGGCAAAGGTCTTGGGGGCCAGGGCGGTGAGGACCGGCATGCCCATGGGGGAGAGCAGGCTGTGCAGCTGGCTGATGAACCTGGCGTAGGGGAGGGCATCCTGGCCGTTGAGATACTCAAAGTCCACATCCAGACCGCCGTAGCCCTTTTCACGGATGGTGGTCAGCAGCTCCTGTATCGTGCGCTGCTGTGCGGCGGGGTCATTGAGCACCGTGTGCGCCAGGTCACTGGAGAATCCGCCCGTCTCTGTCAAAGTGGACAGGTGGAGGAGAGGACGCACGCCAAAGGACATGGCCGCGCGGAGCAGGGCGCCATCCTCCAGCTGTACCAGTCCGCCCTGGGGCCGCAGGCCGTAGGTGAAGGGGGAGAGGTCAGAGAGATAGGGGAGGGCTTCATGCAGCAGCGCTTGGTCGATGTAGGGATAGGCGTAGGCGTTTACAGAGAGGCTGCCAAGCTTGCTCTGCTGGTAGGACAGAACAAGGGTCTCGCCGGGGTACAGCTCATCCCGGATGCTCAGGCCGAAGTTGTTCCGCAGCAGCTGACGCAGGGAGAGTCCGCTGCTGCGGGCGACGGAGGACAGGGTGTCGCCGGGACGGACGGTGTAGATCTTCTCCGGAAATTGGACAACGATGGCCTGGCCGACAGACAGCCGGGCGGGGTCGGGAAGACCGTTGTCCCGAAGGAGCTGGGACATGGGCACACCGTACTCCCGTGCGATCTTGTACAGGGTATCGCCGGGGCGGACAACATGGATCTCCATCGGCGCACCTCAGTTCACCGACAGGTAGCGGGCATTGACATATCCCGTGGTGCCGCGGTACTCGGTGAGATACCAGTCCTGATAGCGGTTGATCAGGGGCAGGGAAGTGCCGTCCGGGATCTGCGCCAGGATGGGTGCGCTCAGCTCCGGCCGGGCGCGGAGATTCAGCGCGCCCCAGTCTACGTCCACCGTGCCGGAGCCGGAGCCTTCCCGTTCAAAAAAGGGGATCCCAAAGTATTCGGTAAGAGACAGCACCAAATTCCGGGCCACGGCGTCCAAATTATCCTTGATCCACTGGGCGTCGGCGGCGTTGTCGTGAAAAGCCAGCTCCAGAAGGACGGAGGGGGCTCTGGTGCGGCGCACCTCGCCAATGGCCGTTGTGGCCTCCGCGCGGACCAAATTGGGCAGGGGGTAGATGGCCTTCAGTCCGTCGGCGATGATCTGAGCGGCGCGTTTGCCCTGGGCAGAGCCCGGGTAGTAGAAGGCGATAGAGCCGCGGGCCGAGCCGTAGACGGGGGCGGCGTTGGAGTGCAGGGCCAGATGCAGGTCGTAGTTCCCTGCATTGGAAGCGGCGATGGAGGAGGCCGCCGTCATGCTGGGGGTGTTGCGCACATAGCGGATGCCGGAGGCGTCCAGATAGGGGACCATTTTATCTGCCAGCAGATTCATGTATTCCTCTTCTGTGCCGCCGTTGACATAATAATTGTTTTCCTGGGTGGAGGGAGAAAGATAGATGATCGGCATAAGATGTACCTCCCGGAGATCGATTTTTCGGCCCGGCCAATGAGCAGAGCCCGAAACGCGAGTCGTTCAGTCCATTCTATGCGCGA
>CAVJLQ010000172.1:0-2044 GCA_963650435.1 Alloprevotella sp.
GGGTGGGATGGGTATTAAATTCCCCAAGATCCACCCCCAATGTGGACAAAAACCGCCGAAAGGAGCGCTTTATGGCACAGAACAGACAGAGGTACACCCCCCAGCCCACCAAGACCGACAAGGCGGTGGTCCGGGGCGTGGGGATCTTCCATATGATCTTCGGGACGGTCTTCGCCCTTGTGGGGCTGAGCGTCCTGCCCGTGGTGGGGCTGTTCGCCCTGCCCTTCATCCTGGCCGGAGGCTTCTTCGCCGTGAACGGCTGGCGGGTGGCCACCTTCCGGGCCGGGAACCTGAAAAAGACCATGGGGGCGGGGGACGACCCGGAGGACTACCCCGCCGCCCTGAAGTTCGATCCCCCGGCCCGTCCCAGCCGCCCCGCCCGGCCCCAGCGGCCCGCGGCGCAGGGAGCGCGGCAGACCGTGCGCACCGCGGCGGCCCGCTACAGCCGTGACGCCGCGCCGGAGGAGGAGACCCACGACCACATCAGAGCCATGGGTGACACCAAGGAGAGCCGTCTGGAACAGCTGAAGGCCCTGAAGGACGCCGGCCTGTACACCGAGGAGGAGTACCGCCAGAAGCGGGCGGAGATCCTGGGCGGGAAGTGAGATCTCACCCCAAAAGCCTTCCCCCCACAGGGGGGAAGGCTCTTACAGGAGAACCATATGAAAACAGTTACGATCTACACCGACGGGGCGTGCTCCGGCAACCCCGGCCCCGGGGGCTGGGGGGCCATCCTCATGTACGGCCCCCACAAAAAGGAGATGTCCGGGGGCGAGGGGCAGACCACCAACAACCGCATGGAGCTCACCGGGGTGATCACCGCCCTGGAGGCCCTGAAGGAGCCCTGCACGGTGGAGCTGTACTCCGACTCAAAATACGTCATCGACGGGCTGGAGAAGGGCTGGGCCAAGGGCTGGCGGGCCCGGGGCTGGGTGAAGAGCGACAAGAAGCCCGCCCTGAACCCCGACCTGTGGGGGCGGCTGCTGGACCTGTGCGGCTACCACACCGTCAACCTCCACTGGGTCAAGGGCCACGCGGAGAATGAGTACAATAACCGCTGTGACGAATTAGCGGTGATGGAGAGTAAAAAGTTCAAGGGCTGACGAGTGGCCCTTGGGGCCCCGCCAAAGGCGGGGCGGCGCGATAAGCGCCGTAAATTCGGAGCGAAGCGAAGAATTTGCGCAGGCGGAATTCATTTCCGCCGAGCATTTCTAAAAAATGGGGCCCCCGCACGGCGAAAGCCGGGTGGGGAGCCACGCCGAAAACGTGTACAATAATCGCTGTGACGAATTAGCGGTGATGGAGAGCAAAAAGTTCAAGGGCTGACTCTGGGCGTCCCGAGTTGTACTTTGCGGGGACGATGTAGGGGCGGATATTATCCGCCCGCCCAAGCCTTCCCCCCACAGGGGGGGTGGCCCGCAGGGCCGGATAAGGGGGCCTTATAGCGGGCCGGTGAGGACACCGGCCCCTACAAGGGTATCATGAACATTACAGGCCGCAGGGGCGGATGTCCTCATCCGCCCGCAAAGCCCCGGAAGGATCATCAGGACAGGAGGCATATATCCATGGCAGGAAAATTTGTGATCAAGACCACGCGCCACGGGGAGTATACCTTTAACCTGAAGGCGGGCAACGGCGAGATCGTGCTCACCGCGTCGGAGAGCTATACCTCTCTGGAGGGCTGCCGGAAGGGCATCGAGTCGGTGCGCACCAACGCGGTGTCCCGGGTGGAGGATCAGACCAGGCCCGGCTTTGAAAAGCTCCCCCACCCCAAATTCGAGATCTACCGGGACCGGGCCGGGGGCTTCCGCTTCCGCCTGAAGGCCCGCAACGGACAGAATATCGGCAAGTCGGAGGGCTACCGGGCCAAGGCCGCCTGCCTGAACGGCATCGACTCCGTGGGCCGCAGCGCCCCCGCGGCGCCCGTCGTGGTGATCGATCGAGACCGGGAAATAGGAAAAGCCGCCTTGTAGGGGCCGCCCCATGGGGCGGCCCCTACAAGGGTATCATGAACATTACAGGCCGCAGGGGCGGATGTCCTCAT
>CAVJLQ010000173.1:0-2443 GCA_963650435.1 Alloprevotella sp.
TCTCCGCCCCCGTGGACGGCACCGTGAAGGCCGTCTCCGCCACCGTGGGCAGCACTGTCAATACCGACGACCTGCTGGTCACCCTGGGCTGATTGGGAGGACGCTGAATGTACGCTGGATATACGCTTGAAATGCTCGGCTGGCCCAAGGCGCTGCTGATCGCCGCTTGCGGTATCGTCATCACCTTTATTATGCTGGGCATCCTGGATCTGATCATCATGATCATTTCCAAAATCGTGAGCAGCATCGAGGGCAAAAAGCCCGCCGCCGCTCCCGCCCCCAAGAAGGCTGCCCCCGCGCCTGCTGCTCCCGCCGCCCCCAAGCAGGACGATGGTGAGCTTGTGTCTGTGATGATGGCCGCTGTGGCCGAGCAGACCGGCATGCCCATGGGCTCCTTCCAGATCACCAATGTGGCCTCTGTGGCCGCCGCTCCCGCCGCTGCGCCTGCCGCCCCCGTGGCTGCTCCCGCTCCTGCGGCTGCCCCCGCCCCCGCTGCCGCTCCTGCTCCCGCCGCCGCCCCCGCGGCTGTGGCCGCCGGTGAGACCGCGGTGAACAGCCCCATGCCCGGCAACGTGTTCAAAGTCGAGTGCAAGGTGGGCGACTCCGTCCAGGCCGGCGATGTGCTGGTGGTGCTGGAGGCCATGAAGATGGAGATCGAGGTCTCCGCCCCTGTGGCCGGCACTGTCAAAGCTATCTCCGCCACCGTGGGCAGCACCGTCAACACTGATGACCTGCTGGTCACCTTGGGCTGATAGGAGGTAGTAGAGATATGACGTTCTTTATTGAAGTTTTTGGCCGCATCCTGGAGGGCTCCGGCTTTGCCGCCCTGCCTACCGACTGGCGCCAGGTTGTGATGATCCTGCTGGCCTGCCTGTTGCTGTACCTGGGCATTGGCCGCGGCTACGAGCCTCTGCTGATGGTGCCCATCGCCTTTGGTATGCTGCTGGCTAACCTGCCTCTGACCGGTCTGATCCTTCCTCCCACGGGCGACGGACATACCGTCGGCTTTATGTGGGTGCTGTATCAGGGCGTTCAGTACGCCATTTACCCGTCGATCATCTTTATGGGTATCGGCGCCATGACGGACTTCGGCCCCCTGCTGGCCAATCCCATCGCTCTGATGCTGGGCGCTGCCGCCCAGCTGGGTATTTTCTCTGCCTTCCTGCTGGCTCTGGCTCTGGGCTTTACCCCTGCCGAGGCTGGCGCCATCGGCGTCATCGGCGGCGCTGACGGCCCCACCGCCATCCTCACCGCCTCCAAGCTGGCTCCCAATCTGCTGCCGGCTATCGCCATCGCGGCTTACTCCTATATGGCTCTGATCCCCCTGATCCAGCCCCCCATCATGAAGGCCATGACCAGCAAGAAGATGCGGGAGACCAAGATGACTCAGCTGCGCGTGGTCTCCAAGACCGAGAAGATCATCTTCCCCATCGCCGTGACCATCTTCGTCATCCTGCTGATCCCCGATACCGCTCCTCTGATCGGTATGCTGATGCTGGGCAACCTGTTCCGCGAGAGCGGCTGCACCGAGCGTCTGTCCGATACCGCCCAGAACGCCCTGTGCAACATCGTCACCATTCCTCTGGGCCTGTCCGTGGGCTTCAAGGCTACCTATGACACCTTCCTGACGCCTTCTACTTTGAAGATCGTCGTGTTGGGTCTGCTGGCCTTCATGCTGTCCACCACCGGCGGTCTGCTGCTGGGCGACCTGCTGTATGTGGTCACCGGCGGGAAGGTGAACCCCCTGATCGGCTCCGCCGGCGTGTCCGCCGTGCCTATGGCCGCTCGTGTGTCCCAGAATGTGGGCCGCAAGGCTAACCCCGCCAACTTCCTGCTGATGCACGCCATGGGCCCCAACGTGGCCGGCGTGATCGGCTCCGCTGTTGCCGCGGGCTTTATGATCAAGGTGTTCGGCGGCTGATCTCAGCTTCTGAAACAAGACAGCGCGCCCCCTTTTGGGGCGCGCTGTTTCTTTTTGGCCGCAGAAAAATACTCCGAAAAAAAGCAGAAAAAGAGAAAAAAGCTCTTGCAATTCAAAAAGAAGGGTGCTATAATAATCAAGCTGTTAAGAGAAATATCTCTTTTCGGTATGCGGCTGTAGCTCAGTTGGATAGAGTGACTGGCTACGAACCAGTAGGTCGGGGGTTCGAATCCCTTCAGCCGTACCAGCTCGTCGCAAGCGTCATATCGCTTGCGACGAGCTTTTTTATAAAGGCCCACCGTATACTTATCTGACTCCTCATTTCCAACCGTGACCCGCTGCAAGCGTCATATGGCTTGCGGCGGTTTTTTTATGCCCCGAAAATCACGGATAGGATGACAGCCATATGAGGAGAAGGGGGCTGATCCTTCGCCGGGGCGGCTATTGGATCTTCCCACAAAAGATCATACCATCGGTTGACAAGGGCAGACACGGTTTTGACGGGCAGAAATGGGCCCATAC
>CAVJLQ010000174.1:0-6677 GCA_963650435.1 Alloprevotella sp.
GGACCTCCTTGCTCCAAAATCAGCGAGAACAAGGGAAACAAAAACGCCCCCTACACCCACATGGGCATAAGAGGCGACACTGCCGCGGTTCCACTCTTGTTTCTCACTTTTCCGGCCGTTATCGGGGCCGAACCGGGCGGCATTGCCCGCCGCGCTCCCGGACGCACTTCACGCGCTCCTGCCGTGGAACCGCTCTCAGTCGGTGGCGTTTCCTCTCTGTCCGTCGGTGTGGGCGCTACTTTTCCGTTCTCCGCGCTTACAAGATAGTATATTATCATCAGGCCGGGGCGGTGTCAAGTGCCCCGGCCCATCTCCCGCCGATTTTCCCTGTTTTCGTGCAAAGGCGGGCCCGCCTCCAAAAATGTGGAGGTTTGGGGAGAAATGGACGCTTTTGAGGAGAAAAACCTCTTCCCTCTCCATTCTTTTTATGTTATCATGTCATAGGAAAGGAATTATGAGATGATGGGAGTCCGGTGACCATGTATTTGAAGAATCCTGAATACTTTCTTACCATCGTGAAGGAGCGCAGCATCTCCCGGGCCGCTGAAAAGCTCTATCTGTCCCAGCCCTATCTCAGCCAATATCTGGCCAAGCTGGAGTCCAACCTGGGGGTGACCCTGCTGGACCGCTCCCGCTCCCCCCTTCAGCTGACCCAGGCGGGCGCCCTGTTCCAGGCCTATCTGGAGCGGCAGGCCTATCTGAACCGGCAGCTGGAGAGCGATCTGCGGGACCTTCAGGACCGGAAGCGGCCCGAGCTGCACATCGGGGTATCCCCCTGGCGCGGCTCCGTTGTGATCCCCGACATCATGCCCCGCTTTTCGGAGCATTATCCCGACGTGCATCTGGTGCTGCACGAGTGCCCGGTGCCCCAGCTGTCCACCCTGGCCCAGGACGGGGTCACCGATTTCTGCCTGGTCCCCATGCCCATCGACCTGGGGGAACTGACCTACGAGCAGGTGATCCACGAGCGGGTGCTCATGTGCATCCACAAGGACAACCCCCTGGTAAAGGGGGTGGACAGCCCCTATACTGCCCCCAAGCACTTCGACCTGTCCCGCCTGGGGCAGGAGCGGGTGATCATGCTGCCCGCCGACTGGTGGGTGTCCAAGCTGCTGTACAATGCCTTCTCCTCCCACAATATGGAGCCGAAGGACATTCTGATCACCACCAACAACAACACGGCCATCAACCTGGCCGCGGAGAAGATGGGGGTGTCCTTCCTGTTTGAAAGCGGCATCCTGCGCACCCCCTATATGGACAGGCTGTCCTTCTTCACCGTGGGCGAGCCGCCCATCACCGCCAATCTGACGGTGACCTATAAGAAGAACGCCTTCCTCTCCCCCGCCGCCCGCACGTTTATCGACATGGTGAAGGAGAAATACCGCTCCTTCGACCGGATGACCCCCTGAACAGGGGCAAAAACATCCCACATCGGAAAGGAGCGCTTCTCATAGACACCGTATTCCTCTCTCCCGCGCAGACCGTGGCCCTGTACGCCCAGGCGGGCAGCGCAAAGACAAAGCGGCCCACAGCCCAGCTTGTTCTGCTGGGCATACTGGCAGGGGCTCTGATCGCCCTGGGCTGCGCCGCCACCAACACGGCGGCCTACGGCATCGCCGACACCTGGACGGCGCGCATGGTATGCGGCCTGCTGTTCCCCTTCGGACTGGGCATGGTGATCATGTCCGGGGCCGAGCTGTTCACGGGCAACTGCCTGATCGCCATCTCCCTGCTGGAGCGCCAGTGCACCCCCGCCGGGATGCTGCGCAACTGGGCGATCGTCTACCTGTCCAACTTTGCCGGCGCCCTGCTGGTGGCGGCGGGCTGCGCCTTCTTCGGCCAGCTGAACTACTCCGGCGGACTGCTGGCCGTGTTCACCATGAAGCTGGCCGCCGGCAAGTGCGCCCTGCCCTTCCAGAACGCCTTTGTATTGGCCATCCTGTGCAACCTGCTGGTGTGTCTGGGGGTCATCCTGGCCATGACCGCAAAGGACACCGCCGGCCGCTTCATCGGGGCCTTTCTCCCCGTGTGCTACTTCGTCATCTGCGGCTTTGAGCACTGCGTGGCCAACATGTATTACATCCCCGCGGGGCTGATGGCCAAAGCCGTCCCCGCCTACGCCCAGCTGGCCGCCGAGATGGGGGTGGATCTGTCCGCCCTCACCGTGGACGGCTTCCTGATCGGCAACCTGCTTCCCGTCACCCTGGGCAACATCGTGGGCGGAGTGGGCATCGCTGCCCTGCTGTGGTACTGCAACCGGAAGAAATAGCTTCCGATCCTTTGAGCCGGGAGAAAAAACGGCCCCAGAGACATAAAACAGGTACGGCGCTCCGCGCCGCACCTGTTTTTATTTGCTCCGCCCGCGGCAAAGCAACAGCAGGTTGCTTGCCAGGGCGCAGATCCTGTGCTACAGTTTGGTCAAGGAGATGATCTACATGGAGACTAAGGATATCCTACTTGAACTGAGGACCAAAAAGGGCCTGTCCCAGGAGGAGCTCGCCGAGCGGCTCTTCGTGACCCGTCAGGCGGTATCCCGCTGGGAAAACGGCGAGACCACGCCCAACACCGAGACGCTGAAGCTGCTGTCACAGCTCTTCGACGTCTCTATCAACACCCTGCTGGGCTCCCCCAGGCAGCTGATCTGCCAGTGCTGCGGCATGCCCCTGGAGGATGCCGCGATCAGCAGAGAGCCGGACGGCTCCTTTAACGAGGACTACTGCAAGTGGTGCTACACAGACGGCCAGTTCCAATACACCAGCAAGGAGCAGCTGATCGACTTCTGCGTGGCCCACATGGCCAGCGAAGCCTGGCCCGCCGAGCAGGTCCGCGCCCACATGGAGGCCCTCGTGCCCAAGCTGAAGCACTGGGCCGACCGATCCCCGCAGCCCACCCCGGGCGGCGGAGCGTCCGTCTGACCGCAAAACAAAGATCCCAATTTCATTTCGCGCCCCTTTGCAGAAGAAATACCAGTGTTCCCCGCCCCCTGCGGGGGCGGGGAACACAAAAAAAGAATCAGAAGAAACAAAAAAGGAACACCCCCGGAGTCTGCGTCTCCGGGGGTGTTCTGGTATGGGGGCCTGCGCTCCCCCACACCGTTCTGGCAGTTAGAGTGTTTTGTGTCAATGGGAGGTGTATTGAAAAGAAGGAGTAAAGCTTCTCTAACCATGATTAGATTAGCATATGCTAACCGTTTTGTCAACGGTTTTTTCAAAGTTTTTTGAAAAAGTTTTCCGCGGCCCCCGCAGCCGGGCCCCGTTGTTCCAAAAGATCCCCGGCGGGCATCACCCGCCGGGGATCCAGTTTACTTGTTCAGCTTTTCGATGGCCGCCTTGGCCGCCATCTGCTCCGCTTCCTTCTTGCTGTGGCCCTGGCCGGCGCCCACGGGCCTGCCGTTGAGCTGCACCTCCACAAAGAAGCGCTTATCATGGTCCGGCCCCTCGGAGCCGGTGAGCTGGTATTTCAGCACCTGTCCGCTCTCCCGCTGGACCAGCTCCTGCAGGGCGGTCTTATAGTCCCGGGACGCGTTCAGCCCCTCGATCTCCCGGGAGAGGATATACTTCTGGATGATCTTCCGGGCGGAGCCGATGCCCCCGTCCAGATAGACGGCGGCCAGAACGGCCTCTACCGCGTCGGCCCGGATGGAGGGCCGGGTGCGGCCGCCGCCGGTCTCCTCCCCCTTGCCCAGCTTTAGATAGTCGCCCAGGCCCAGATCCCGGGCCACCTCCACCAGGCTCTCCTCGCACACCAGGGCGGCCCGGGTGCGGGTCAGCTCCCCCTCGGGCAGGTCGGGGTGGTTGCGGTACAGGTGCTCGGCCACCACCATGCCCAAAATGGAGTCCCCCAGGAATTCCAGGCGCTCGTTGCTCTGCAGCCTGCCCTTGCTCTCGTTGGCGCAGGAGCTGTGGGTCAGGGCGTTCTCCAGCAGGGACTGGTCCCGAAAGGTATAGCCCAGCTTTTCTTCCAAACTCTTCATAGAGCCCTTCCTCTCGCACGTTCCCAACCGTTCTTTGCAGTTCCGGCCCCGCGGGCCGGGAGCACAAAGAGCAACTGGGCTTTAATGATCAGCGCCCCGCCTTTCGGGCGGAGCGCTGTACAGCAGTCCGTGACCGGCTCAGCCGTCGATCTTCTTCTGCAGCAGGCGCACCAGGTCGCCCACAGTGGTGATGCCGCTGGTCTCGTCCTCCTCGAACTCATCGATGCCGAAGGCCTCCTCCAGCGCCATGCTCAGGTCCACGATGTCCACGGAATCCGCGTTCAGGTCGTCCTCAAAAGCGGTGTCCATGGTAATGGAATCCGCGTCAACATTGAACTGCTCGGCGATCAGCTCGCACAGCTTTTCAAAGATCACAAAGATCGCTCCTTTTTTCTTGTTGCTTTGCCTCCCGGCACATTACCACAATACTATATGCATATTCTCCTGTGCTGTCAATAGGGTTTTTCCATTTTATGACGTGAGATCACTCCGGCTTTTCCGGCTTTTCCAGGCGCATCTGCTCCACGTTGGCGGTGATGTTCTCGATGATGCCGGAGGAGGCGAACCGGGCCGCCTGGGCGATGGCGTTCACGAAGGCGTACTGGCTGGAGGAGCCGTGGGCCTTGATGACCGGCTTGGAGATGCCCAGCAGGGCGGTGCCCCCCACCTCGTCGGAGCTGATGAGCTTCTTGAACTGCTTCAGCTGATCCTTCATCAGCAGGGCGGCTATCTTGGTCTTGAAGCTGCTCTTGAACATCTTCTTCATCTCCCGGGCCATGAACAGGCCGGTGCCCTCCATGGTCTTCAGGAAGATGTTGCCGGAGTAGCCGTCGCTGACGATCACGTCCACCGCGCCCTCTACGGCCTCCCGGGCCTCCACGTTGCCAGCGAAGTTGATGCGGCCCTCCTGCCCCGCCTTTTCCAGCATGGGGTAGACGGCGGTCTGGAGAGCGGTGCCCTTGCTGGGCTCCGCGCCGATGTTCAGCAGGCCCACCTTGGGCTCCGGACGGCCCAGGATGTGCTCTGCGTAGTAGCTGCCCATATAGGCGAACTGCATCAGATACTCCGGGGGGCACTCGGCGTTGGCGCCGCAGTCGATGAGCACCGCGCCGCCGCTGCCCGTGGGCACCACAGGGGCCAGGGCCGCCCGGCGGATGCCCTTGATGCGCTTGGTCACCAGGGTGGCGGCGGCCAGCAGGGCCCCGGTAGAGCCGGCGGACACAAAGGCGTCCCCCTGGCCGTTTTTCAGCATGGTCAGGCCCACGGTGAGGGAGGAGTCCTTCTTCTCCCGGAAGGCGGTGGCGGGGTTGTCGCACATCTCCACCACCTCGCTGGCGTGGACGATCTCCACCCCGGCGGGCAGCTCCTGGATGCCGTTGTCGGCCAGCACCTTCAGGATGTCCTCTCCCCGGCCCACCAGAGCGATCTCTACCTTCTGCTCCCGGCTGGCCTGAACGGCGGCCAGAACAGGGGCCTGGGGGGCGTTGTCCCCGCCCATGGCGTCAACGATGATCTTCATAGGTACCTTCTTTCCTCTATGGCAGTCAAATTCTTTCTATTGGGTACAGGCGGGCGGATGAGGACATCCGCCCCTACAATACGTGCGATACCGTAGGGCAAGGGCTCTGCCCTTGCCGTCCAAGATCCCCAGTCACCGCCTGACGGCGGCGACAGCCCCCTTTCGCAGGGGGGCCTTTAGAGCGGGAGATGCGCCGCAGGGCCCGATGCCCTCATCGGGCCGCGGGGATCATAAGGGGCGGAGCCCCTTATACCAAAAACGGGTGGGTCGGGAGGGTATATTTGATCCCCCCGGCAAGGGCAGAGCCCTTGCCCTACGGCCCCTGACCTCACATTTTACAAACCTATACGGCGGGCGGATGATATCCGCCCCTACATGGCGCGCCGCAAGATCGTCCCCTCATCCGGCCCTGCGGGCCACCTTCCCCCCTGAGGGTGGAAGGCTTGCCGGACGGCCTTTGGCCGCCTTATGGGGAATGTAGGGTATCAAATATCCAATTCTCCCAGCTTCTCCAGCGCCCGCTTGGCGATCTCGGCGTTCTTGTTCCGCTTGCCCTTCACCCGGTAGCCCAGGGGCGGGATCAGGCCGAAGTTCACGTTCATGGGCTGGAAGTTCACCACGCTGCCGTCGCTGACATACAGGGCCATGGCCCCCATGGCGGTCTCCCGGGGGAAGTCGATGGGCGCCTTCCCCTCCAGGCGGCGGGCCAGCTCCATGGCGGCCAGACAGCCGGAGGCGGTGGACTCCACATAGCCCTCTACCCCGGTGATCTGCCCGGCGAACATGATGCGCTCCTCCCCCCGCACCCGGTAGTACCGGTCCAGCAGCCGGGGGGAATCCAGGAAGGTGTTCCGGTGCATCACGCCGTAGCGCACATACTCCGCATTTTTCAGGGCGGGGATCATGGAGAACACCCGCTTCTGCTCCGGCCAGCGCAGGTGGGTCTGGAAGCCCACGATGTTGTAGATGCTGCCTTGGGCGTTGTCCTTGCGCAGCTGCACCACGGCGAAGGGCTCCTTCCCCGTCTTGGGGTCCCGCAGGCCCACGGGCTTCAGCGGGCCGTAGCACAGGGTGTCCCGGCCCCGGCGGGCCATGACCTCCACAGGCATACAGCCCTCGAACACGCCGGAGTCCTCAAAGCCGTGGACCTCCGCCTCCTGGGCGTGGGTCAGCTCCTGCCAGAAG
>CAVJLQ010000175.1:0-8939 GCA_963650435.1 Alloprevotella sp.
AGCGGATACAGTCTAAGCCGAAGCCGAAAATGAAGCGGCGTACCAAGTTTACAATCCTCGCAGTTTTCAACCTGACTTGGTATGCAGTTGTCGTTCTTGTCCTTTCGGCGTATGATAAGGTGGTGCCGGACAGTCTGACTAAGGCATGGTTCACGGCATGGACATTCGAGCTTGCCCTTCTGTTCGGTATCAAGGTCAAGAGTCCAAAAGAAACCTCAGACGAGGACGCTCAGGGGTGAGAAAATGCAAGTGCTGAAAGAAATCACGCTCGACAAGGTTATCAATCTCTATGAGGGCATTGTCGTTCACGACAAACAGCAGCTCATTGAATGGGACGCTCACCGCCGCACTCCGATCTATGATTTGAAGAAGCGGACGCTGGCTCAGGATAAGATGATCTTGGGTGCGCTGAAATGCGCCAGAGCGAACGGATATTCCGGCGAAGAATGAGAAAAAGACACTCCCTGTCGATTAAGACAAGGAGTGTCTTTTGGTTTGGACGAAGACCGTACCCCACACAATGCAGGGTTCGGATATGCGTCCAATGGTGGAGGCGGGGAGAGTTGAACTCCCGTCCGAAAACGCATCCAGGGGAACTTCTCCGGGCGCAGACGGTTATTGCGGGAGTCTTGCTCTCCCCGTTCCCTTCCCCGCCGGCAAGCCGTCACGCCGCCGGGTCAGGTGAGCTTCATGATGCATGGTGCGCGCAAAGCTTAGCGCACGCACGTCCGCCACTAAACGACGCCTGATCCGGGCTCGTGGCCCTTCCCGGTCAGACGGCCGCCTTTAATCAGGCAGCGTAAGCGTATTCGTTGTTGTTCTTTAATTTATAAAGAATGCCCGTTTTAAGGTGGTCGTGCGCCACCGCCCGCTATTCCCCATTCAACGTCCCCGTCGAAACCGGTACGCCCCCGGCTCGTCGCAAAGTCCGCTCGGTCCGGAACGCCCTGTGGGCATCCCTCATGTCGTTTCTTTGCTCCTCGTCATCCAAATGTGACCGCTTGCGCTGGGTCACATTTGGAAATACGGGAGATCGGAGATCTTATCTCCCGGCCGGCCGGAGCCGGCCGGGAAACGGATCACACTTTTATCATAAAGGCGGCGGAAATGGCCGCCTGTTATGCGCGATCAGGCCTTCTCAGGCTCAGGATAGTCCACGCCGCAGGTGTCCACGGTGACCTTCTTCATCCGCTGCACCTGGCGGGGGCGGTCGTTCCAGTCGGTGGGGATGGCGGCGATGGCGTCCACCACGTCCATACCCTCGATGACCTTGCCGAAGGCGGCATACTGGCCGTCCAGGAAGGGGCCGTCATCGTGCATGATGAAGAACTGGCTGCCGGCGGAGTCGGGATGCCCGGCCCGGGCCATGGACAGCACGCCCCGCTTGTGGGACAGGTCGTTGGGAACGCCGTTCTGGGCAAACTCGCCCTTTACCGAGTAGCCGGGTCCGCCGGTGCCGGTGCCCTGGGGGCAGCCGCCCTGGATCATAAATCCAGAGATGCAGCGGTGGAAGATCAGGCCGTCATAAAAGCCCTTCTTCACCAGGCTGATGAAGTTGTTCACCGTGTTGGGGGCGATCGCGGGGTACAGCTCCGCCTTGATCACACCGCCGTTTTCCATCTCGATGGTCACAATGGGATCGCTCATAGTAGAACCTCTCTTTCACTTGGCCAGCAGGCCCACGCCGTGCTGACTGAGATATTGCAGCAGCAGTACGCTGTTTTCCTGGTTATCCTCGAACCGGGCCAGGACCTGGCCCTCCCGGCCTATCAGCCGGCGGCCGTTGGCGCTGATGCGCATACCGGCGATATCCGCCGCGGTGAAGGTGCGGGCCCCGCCGAAGGCGGGCAGATAGCTGAAGGTCCCCTCCTCCACTACCAGCCTGCGCCGGGCCTGGGCAAAGATCACCACGCCCAGCGCCATCAGGCCCAGGGCCATGACGGAGAAGATCACCGTCTCGGCCGCCGTCCAGTCCTGCGGGTCGTCCACAGAACTCCCCACGATGCCCACCAGCATCAGGCCGAAGCACAGGATGCAGATCACGCCGATCACCCGGACCAGCGCCTTGACCCACTTCTTGTCCGTCACCGTAAAGCTGCCGGGCACCGCGAAGCCCGCGGCCCCGTTGGCCTGGGCGGCCTGAGCGGCTGCCGTCTCAAAGGGCCGGGTGAACTGGGCCGCCCGCTCCGGCTCGGTATAGGCCATGATCTTCTGCCGGGCGGAAAAGACGCCCAGCAGGCCGATGACCATGCCCATGAGCATATTGGGCAGGATGATGCCCCAGTTATCCGGCATACAGATGGACTCCCAGGCCATGCGGGTCACGGGGATCCCGTACCAAGCGGCGTCCGCCTGCCAATCCGGGTCGGAGCACAGCACGTACATCCAGGAGGCGATCTCCGCCGCGAACAGGGCGAGCAGGGAGCAGACGATCACCGTGACCATGGCAAAGCGGGTGGACTTTTTGCCCCCCAGCAGCTTGTAGCCATAGCAGGCGGCCACCCCCACCAGAAAGCCCAGCCAGCCCACGAAGAAGCTGGCAAAGGTGCTGGCCAGGAACCAGGGGATACAGCCCACCAGCGCGCCGCCCAGGGCGCCCAATATGCCCAGCAGGGCGCTGCCCTGTCCCACGGGGGCCTCCATGCCCTCGGGCGCCTCCGCCGGGCGGAAGGAGTAGTCTTCCATCTCGCTTTACCTCTTTCTTTACCGGTTGCGCATCTTGATGGCGCGATCCATCTCCCGCTTGGCGTCCCGCTTGGCCGCGGCCTCCCGCTTGTCATAGAGCTTTTTGCCCTTGGCAAGGCCCACCTCCAGCTTCACCCGGGGGCCTTTGAAGTAGACCGCCAGAGGGACCAGCGAATAGCCGTCCTGCTTGACCTTGGCAAACAGCTTCAGGATCTCCCGCTTGTGCATCAGCAGGCGGCGGGGGCGGCGGGGCTCTTTATTGAAAATATTGCCCTTCTCATAGGGGCTGATATGCATCCCCAGCACGGACATCTGCCCGTCCTTGATGATGCAGAAGGAGTCCTTCAGGTTGATATTGCCCAGACGGATGGATTTGACCTCGGTGCCCGCAAGCTCGACGCCGGCCTCATATTTTTCCTCGATAAAATAGTCGTGGTAGGCCTTGCTGTTCTTCGCCACGATCTTGACCGACTCTGCCATGGGGCACCTCCTCTCTCTACAGGAAAGTCATCATACCATATCCGCCGGGAAAAATCAAGGGGATGGGCGCCGCTCCCTCTCCCCGGTTTCCCCGGGCCGCAGCAGAGCATATCCCCGGTACAAAGAATATCTGCTTCCCTTTTTTCTCCTTTTCTGATATGATAGTGTTGTTTTCCTTCGTGTCCCCCTGCGGGACTGGGCGCGCGGACAGGGATCGGGGGATCGTTTTTTATCCATATACCGGCACACCGGTCAGAGAGAGGCGTTTATTTGAAAACCAAGGGGATCGACTTCTGCAGCGGGAATATCATCAAGCAGCTGGTGCTGTTTTCCCTTCCCATCGTCATGGGAGAGCTGCTGCAAAATCTGTACAACAGCGTGGATGCTCTCGTGGTGGGCAACTATGTGAGCAAGCAGGCCCTGGCCGCGGTGAGCATCTGCGTCGGGCCCTCCGACCTGATGGTGGGCTTTTTCAACGGCATGTCCATGGGCTCCTCCGTGGTGGTGGCCCAGGCCTTCGGCCTGCACGACCGGGAGAAGCTGATGCGCACCATGCGGGTGTCCTTCACCTTCTCCGTCATCTTCGGCGTTCTGGTGTCCCTGCTGGGCATCCTGTGCGCCCCCCTGCTGCTGCAGGCCACCGGGGCCCCGCAGGAGGTCTTTGGCGACGCCCTGGCCTATCTACGCGTCTATCTGTCCGGACTGATGTTCACCGCCATTTACAACATCGGCGCGGGCGTCGTCCGGGCCATCGGCGACTCTGAGGCCCCCTTCCGCATCCTGGTCATCTCCTGCTGCGTCAACATCATCATGGACGTGGTGTGCGTCAAGCTGCTGGCCATGGGGGTGATCGGCGCGGCGGTGGCCACCGTGTTCTCTCAGCTGTGCTCCGTCATCCTGATCTACCGGCGGCTGAAGCGGGAGAGCGGGGACTTCCGCATGTCCCTGACCGAGCTGCGGGGGAATCTTTGCATCGCCAGCCGCGTGGTCTCCATCGGCATCCCCTCCGGCCTTCAAAACGCCATGATCGCCATCTCCAACCTGTTCGTCTGGCGATACATCAACTCCTTCGGCACCAACGCCTCGGCGGGCATCGGCGTGGCCATGCGGCTGGACCGCTTCGTCTTCCTGCCCTGCAAGGCCTTCGGCATGACCATCACCACCTTCGTGGGCCAGAACGTGGGCGCCCGGCAGTATCGCCGCAGCCGGGCGGGCATCCTCCGCGCCCTGGCCCTGGCGCTGTCCGTCACGGTGTTCCTCGGGACGGTGGTGTTCCTGTTCGCCGGCCCATGCGTCGCCCTGTTCAACTCCGACCCCGATGTGGTCGCCATCGGCGTGGCCATGATGCACACCATCATCCCCTTCTACCTGATACTGGACGTGCGGGAGATCCTGGCCGGCGTGCTGCGGGGCTATGGATACACCCAGGTGCCCATGGTCATCTCGGTGATCGGCATGATCGTGATACGGCAGCTGTTCCTCTCCCTGACTATGCCCCGCTTCCACGCCATCGAGCTGATGTACTACTGCTACCCCGTGGGCTGGGTCTCTACGGTGGTCCTGCTGGTGGGCTACTACTTCTACAAGCGGAAAAGCTGTGTCGGGCTGACCGGATCCGACGACGAGTGACCGGTGACCTTCAACACGCAAAAGGGGGCCGCTGTACCTGATGGGTACAGCGGCCCCCTTTATCCGGATCTCAGGATTTTACCAGCTCCGCCAGCCGCTTCCGCTTGGTGCGGACGTCCCCCTCGATCGCCAGCTTGGCGTAGATCTGGTTGATGTACTGCTTCACGCTGCCCTCTGACAGGAACAGCTTTTCCGCGATCTCCCGGTTGCTCAGCCGCTGGGCGGCCAGCAGCACGACCTCCCGCTCCCGCTCCGTCAGCTCCGCAAGGGCCGCCGGACAGGCGGCCCGGCGGCGGTGCTTTTCGCCCAGCCGGCCCAGCGCCGCGATCTGCGCCGTAAACTCCCCCTGGGGCATCTCCGCCAGCAGGGGCTCCAGATAGGAGCGCTCCTCCGCAAAGGGCAGCACAAAGCCGTCCCGGGCGGCGATGTCCAGGGCCTGGGCCAGGGCGGCCCGGGCCTCCTCCCCCTTGCCCAGCCGCTGATATGCCGCGGCCATCTGGATGCGGACGTGCAGCGCCACCAGGGCATAGTGCATGCCGCCGCACAGGGCCAGCAGCCCCTCCCCCCGGCCGATCACCTTCGCATAGGCCCCCTGGGCCAGATAGACCTGGTTTTCGATCATCTCCATCATGGGCCGGCCCGGCGCAAGAAAGTTCACCGTGTTCAGCCTGTGCTCCCGGAAGAGCGGTGGGATCTTCTCCGGCTGGTCCAGCAGAGCCCAGCAGTAGGCGCAGATGCTGTCCAGAAGGCACAGCCAGTCGGCGCTGTGCTGCCGCAGCAGATCCGCCCGGCGCCGCTCGGGGCTGTATTCCGGGGCGCCCCCCGTATACAGCGACAGCCGCCACGCCAGAAAGTCGCAGCACAGGGCCATGTTCATCTGGCCGTTCCCCTCGATCTGAGAGCGGGCCCGCTCCAGGGCGATCTGGGCGTCGGTAAAGCGCCCCTGCATCAGCAGCGCCTCGGCCCGCATGATGGTCTCCGCCCCCTGCCCGTGGCCGCAGGTGACCTTGTAGTAGTGGGGCATGCACTCGTCCATCTCCGCCAGCTCGCTGTCCAGCCCCCCGGGCTGCCGGTGGAACATCATCAGCACCGAGGGGGAGCCGAAGGTCCAGCCGCCCTCGTTGCGGATGCTGATGGCGGGGCGGGACATCTGTGCGCTGGCGCTGCGGTGCAGGCGGCTCATGGCGCTGATGTCGTTGTAGTACAAAAAGCTCATGATCAGGTCGCGCTCGCCCATCAGGTCCCCCCGCTCCGTCTGGGGCATATCCGGGTGCTCTCGGACGGCCGCCTCCAGAAGGGCCTTCAGCTCCATCATTTTGGGGATCTGCCGCCAGGTGAACATGCGCCGCATGAGCACCAGCAGGGCAAGGGGGTGCTCCTTCAGCACAGAAACGGGACATTTCTCCAGAAAGGCCAGTACATCCTCCGGCCTCAGCGACGCCATCAGGATGCCGGCGTCCCGCTCGATCACCCGCAGCACGGCGCCGCGGTCCCCGCTTGCGGCATAGGCCCCTATGGCGTGGAGATACTGTCCGTGTCTCTCATACCAGACGCCGAAGCGGCCGCGGTAGACCGCCTGCTTCTCCCCCGCCATGGCCCGGAACTCCCGCTGGGCGCACTCCTTCATCATGTGGTGGAAGCGGAAGCTCACCCCGTCGGGCAGGCGGGTGACGAAGGCGTTCTGCTCCGTAAGGGCGGACAGGAATTCCCCGGTGTGGGGGCTTTCTGTGATGAACTTCGCCATCTCTTCCGTAAACTCGTCGGCCAGGCCCATCACCGCCAGGAACTCCCGCTGCCGCTCCGACAGGGGGTCGAGCATGGCGGCGGTGAACATGGCGTAGATGTCAGAGTCCCGGTCGGGCAGCGCCCCCCGCTCAGACAGCGTGCGCAGGTTCAGATAGACCGCGGAGAACCAGCCCTCGCTGGAGTACAGCAGGGCGTCGATCTGGGCGTCGGACAGGTCCGCCCCGCAGCGGTGGGCGTAGACGGAGAGCTCCGTGTGGTTCAGCCGCAGCTGCTCCGTCCCGATCTGGCAGACCTTTCTGCCCAGCCGCAGGATCTCCTCCCCGGGCAGAAAGCGGTCGCGGCTGGCCACGATCAGGTGCACATTGTCGGGCAGGCGGTTGGCCAGCGTACACAGAAAGGCGGAAAGGCGGCCGTCCGTCAGCAGGTGGAAGTCGTCGATGAAGATGCAGCAGGGCACCTCTCCCCCAAGCTCCCGGCACAGGTCCTCCGCCAGCAGTCCGCTGCCGGCGGCGTCGGTTGGACAGGCGCAGTCCCGCAGGAAGGGGAAGCCCGCGTGGGCAAAGGCGTCCTGCGCGCTCCTCCAGAAAATAGCAAGGTTGTTGGAATAGACGCTGACGCGGATCACGCACAGCGGCCCCGCCTTGGCCCGCTCCCCCAGGTACCAGTTCACCGCCGTGGTCTTTCCATAGCCCATGGGCGCCACCACCGTGGTCAGCGCGCAGCGCAGGATGGGCCGCAGGCTCTCCTGCAGCCGCTCTGATATGTAGATGGCATTCAGATCCCGTTTTTGCTTCGGCATAGTATCCACCCGCACTCTCTCTGATGTGGGCCTGCCCCCGGCAGGCGTCTGCTGCCGCTTATTATACCGGAAGGACCGGAGAAATGCAAAGCACCTGCATAAAGCATGCCCTCCGGGCAAAAAAGGCCCTGCCCATGCAGCGCATGGGCAGGGTCTGAACACATATCCGGGTCTCTGTTTCAGCGGACCGTCAGCTCGCCGTTGTCCACGTCCACCGTGAGCACGGCGCCGGGCTCCACCTGGTCGGCAATGATCTTCCGGCTGATGAGGGTCTCCACCGTGTGCTGCAGATAGCGGCGCAGGGGGCGGGCACCATAGATGGGGTCGTAGGCCTCGTCTATGATCTTGGCCTTGGCGGCGTCGGTCAGCTTCACGGTCAGCTGCTTGTCCTCCAGGCGGCGGTTCAGGTCGTCGGCCATCAGGTCGATGATGTGGGTCACGTTGTCCCGGGTCAGGGGCTTGTAGAACACGATCTCGTCCAGACGGTTCAGGAACTCCGGGCGGAAGGAGCGCTTCAGCAGCTCGTTCACCTGATCCTTGGCCTGCTGGCTGATCTCGCCGTTGGGCTCGAT
This sequence comes from Alloprevotella sp., assembly GCA_963650435.1. Taxonomy (GTDB): domain Bacteria; phylum Bacillota; class Clostridia; order Oscillospirales; family Oscillospiraceae; genus Lawsonibacter. Next base: position 7,912 of record CAVJLQ010000175.1, read on the forward strand.
GCCGTCCAGCAGGAACTGGCTGCCCAGGTTGGAGGTCAGGATGATGATGGTGTTCTTAAAGTCCACCGTCCGGCCCTGGCTGTCGGTGATCCGGCCGTCGTCCAGCACCTGCAGCAGGATGTTGAACACGTCGGGGTGGGCCTTCTCCACCTCGTCGAACAGGATGACGGAGTAAGGCTTGCGGCGCACGGCCTCGGTCAGCTGGCCGCCCTCCTCATAGCCCACATATCCCGGGGGCGCGCCGATCAGACGGCTGACGGAGAATTTCTCCATATACTCGCTCATGTCGATGCGCACCAGGTTCTTCTCGCTGTCGAACAGGGCCTCGGCCAGGGTCTTGGCCAGCTCCGTCTTGCCCACGCCCGTGGGGCCCAGGAACAGGAAGGAGCCGATGGGCTTGTTGGGGTCGGCGATGCCGGCGCGGCTTCTCAGGATGGCCTCGCTCACCAGGCGCACGGCCTCATCCTGGCCCACCACGCGCTTGTGGAGGATGTCCTCCAGGTGCAGCAGCTTCTCCCGCTCGCCCTCCATCAGGCGAGCCACGGGGATGCCGGTCCAGCGCTCGATGATGCGGGCGATCTCCTCCTCGGTGACCTTATCCCGCAGCAGGGAGCGGGCCTTGCCCTCGTTGGCGATCTGCTCCTCCGCCTCCAGGGCCTTTTTCAGCTCGGGGATCCTGCCGTACTGCAGCTGGGCTGCCTTCTCCAGGTCGTACTCCCGCTGGGCCTTCTCCAGGTCGGCGTTGGCCTTTTCCAGGTCCTCACGCAGCTTCTGCACCTTGCCGATGGCGTTCTTCTCGTTGTCCCACTGGGCCTTCTTGGCGTTGAACTCCTCCCGCATCTCGGCCAGCTCCTTCTGGATCTCGGCCAGATGCTCCTGGGACAGCTTGTCCGTCTCCTTCTTCAGGGCGGCCTCCTCGATCTCGTGCTGGATGATCTTCCGGCGGATCACGTCCATCTCCGTGGGCATGGAGTCCATCTCCGTGCGGATCATGGCGCAGGCCTCGTCCACCAGGTCGATGGCCTTGT
>CAVJLQ010000176.1:0-2640 GCA_963650435.1 Alloprevotella sp.
GTCTGGGCGGACGCCGCCTCCCACAGCAGGCCGATGTTGTTGGCCAGCAGCACCTTTTTCCCCATGCCGCAGGCAAAGCGCTTCACCCCCTCGGCAAAGAGGTCAGCCGTACAGTCCCGGTGCTCCAGCTCCTCCGCCACCGTCTGGTAGCGGACGATGGGACCCGCGATGAGTTGGGGGAACAAGGTCACATATGCGCCGAAATTGATGATATTTTTCTGCGCCTTCGCTTCCCCCCGGTAGACGTCGATGGTGTAGCTCATGGTCTGGAAGGTATAGAAGCTGATGCCGATGGGCAGGGGCAGATTGGGCTGGGGAATGGCTGTGCCGAGCAAAGAATTAACTGTGCCGATGAGGAAATCGCTGTATTTGAACACCCCCAGCAGGCCAAGGTTGACACACACCGACACCAGCAGGGCGAGCTTCGCGCCCCGCTGTCCCCGGTGCCGCTCCACTACCTGCCCGCAGGTGTAGTCCAGCGCGGTGGAGAACAGCATCAGCAGCACATAGACCGGCTCGCCCCAGGCATAAAACAGCAGGCTGAACAGGAACAACACCCCGTTGCGCCATTTCTGCGGGACAAGAAAATAAGCCAGCAGGCACAGGGGCAAAAAGCATTGTAAAAATGTCAGACTGGAGAAAACCATATCAGCCGCCGATCATGGGCTCGCCGTCAAGCCCCTCGAGGTCGTCCTCCATGTTGAAGCCGTTGCTGCTGCCGTCATCCTCCGGGATGGTGATGCTGTTGTCAGCGGAGCCGAAGATGGCGCTCCATACCTCGTCCACCTTGGCGGCCTCGTCAGCGGCGAACTTGGCCTGCTCCTCCTCGCTGGCTTCCCAGTCACCCTGGGCGCCCAGGACCAGCAGAGCCACATAATTGCCGTTGACGAACAGCCGGGCCTGCAGGACCTTCTGCAGGTCCATGTTGTACATCCTGGAGTAACTGAGCACCTGCTCATAGCCGGTCTGCAAAAGCGCGGCGGCATCCTGGGCATAGCCGTCTTTCACCTTGACAATGACGGCGGTGCTGGGGTTCATGGCGGAATTGGAGTTGCTCATAGAGGCCCAGCTCTCCACGCGGCTCATGTCAAGGCCCCAGTAACCGCTCACGCGGGCTTCGTCCTCGGTCGCGTCGCAGTCGAAGCTGTCCCCCAGCTTCTCCTTCAGGGCGTCCATGATCTCCTGGGCCGTCATGGTCACCTCCGCGTCGTTCTTCTTGTTGTCGTCGGTCTTACTGCCGCAGGCGGCCAGGGAAAGCGTCATACCCAGCGCCAGTACAAAAGTCAAAATCCGTTTCATCTTGCTTGCTCCTTAAATTCAAAAATCGTTTGTGCGGACGGCAGAGCAGCGCCTCCGGAAGCGCCGCTCTCCCGCTCGTCCATCTATCCATACGAAGGGGCTGCGCAAAATGTCGGGCGGAAAGCAAAAAATTTCGGAGCATTTTCATGCTCCGAAATTCTTCGCCTTCACTCGCTTTCCATCAGGGCATCGGCGATCGCGGTGATGGCCCCTTCCTCCGCGCCGTCGAAGTTGGTCAGGTAACAGCTGACACCGTCCCGCTCCCAATGGGCCCGCCAGCTGTCCGGCGACAGGCGGTCCAAGGTGGCACCGTACTCCGCGTTCAGTGCCGTGCTGCCCACGGCCTCCCCCTCCGCCCGGGAGAAGTTGCCGTCCAGCTTGGCGGCCTCATAGGTGTATTCGTGGCCGTCCAGCGTGAAGTCCACCCGGGCGATCTCACCGTCGAAAATGCAATAAGTGATGTCTTCCGCGCCCTCCGGCGCGTCGATGGTAAAGTCCAGCTTTTCAAAGTCCTCCGGGCCGGACACATCCTCAAAGGGGGAGCCGCCCAGCACCGGCGGCTCGCTCAGCTCGCCCCGATCCATGATCCGGGGCAGCACCACGCCGGCGGCCAGCACCAGAGCCAGGCAGGCGGCCAGACTGCCCCAGCGCCGCCACGGGGAGCCGGCACGGCGCTCCTTTGGGAATTGCTTGACCTCCGCCGCCGTTTTTTCCTCCGGACGCTGTCCTTTCTGGGCCGCGGCCTTTTTCAGGATGTTGGCGTACATCCGCTCCTGGGCCCCGGCCTCCGGCTGGATCTCATCCAGTGCTTTTTTGATCTCGTTTTCTCTCATGCGCCCTCACCTCCCAAGGTCAGCTTCAGCCTTGCCCGTGCGTCCCGCAGCTGGTTGCGCACCGTGGACGGCGGCCGGTGCAGCATGGCCGCGATCTCATCGGTCTGGTAGCCCTCATAGTAATGCAGCCAGACGACCTCCTTATACTTCACCGGCAGAGCCATAACAGCGGCCAGGACCTCGCTCTTTTCATCCGGCCCGGCGGCGAGCTGCTCTGTCTCCTCATCCATAGGTCCCACCTTCTGCCGCCACCAGTGCTTCAGCTTGTCCCTGCAGATATTCATGGCGGTGGTAGTCAGCCAGGAGCGCTCGTGCCGCTCGTTCTCAAAGGCAACGTCACAGGTCATGGCCTTGACGAAGGTGTCCTCCGTGCAATCCTCGGCGTCCTGCGCGTTTTTCATAAAGGCATAGCAGACCCGGTAGATGGCCTTGAAGTGCCGCAGATAGAACGCCTCAAAATCTCCCTGCATGGCTTCGCCTCCCTCCATAACAATGATACGAATTAAGA
>CAVJLQ010000177.1:0-4884 GCA_963650435.1 Alloprevotella sp.
CTTCAGCACGCAGGAGAAGCAGGAGCCGTCCATGTGCATGGTAGCGCCCAGGGGCAGGACCATGCCGGAGATGTCCTTGTTGATGCCGGTCTCGTCAGCCTCCTCGATGTTGGTGGGGATGGTAGCCACGGAGGAGCAGGTGCCCAGAGAGACAACAGCGGGACGGGCGATGTGGCTGAACATGGTCTTGACAGCGCCCTTGCCGCCGCCGAACCAGGCGAACAGGGGGAAGGCGGTGAAGATGTAGATGAAGCACAGGGGGTAGTACACGATCATGGCGCGGCCATAGCCCTCGGCAACGCTGGAGCCGTAGGTGGCGACCAGGTCGGCGAAGATGGCGAAGAAGGCGATGGGGGCGTAGTAGGTGACGATGTTCACGAACTTCATCATCACGTCGGTCAGGCCGCTCAGCCACTGGCCGATGATGGAGTTCTTGCCGCCGGTCATCTGGACGGAGAAGCCGAACAGGATGGAGAACACGATCAGGGGCAGCATGGCCCGGCGGGACAGCAGGCCCACGAAGTCGCTGGCGGTGAAGAAGTTCACGATCAGCTGGGTCATAGAGGCGTGCTCGCCGATCTCCTCGGCAGCCAGGTCAGCCCAGGGGGACAGGACGGGGGGGAAGACCTTCATCAGGACGAACATGATGACGGCGGCGATGGCACCGGTGACCACGAAGGTGCCCACGGTCCAGCCCATGATCTTACCAGCGCGCTCCTTGCTCTCCATGTTGGCCACGGAGCCGGCGATGGAGGCAAACACCATGGGGACCACGATACAGAACATCATGTTGATGAACACGGTACCCAGGAAGGCGATGCTGTGGCCGAAGTCGGGGGCGAACCAGCCGACCAGGGCGCCGGCTACCATGCAGGACAGCAGGATAGCCAGGAAGCGGTAGTTCTTAGCTACGGATCTCTTGTTCACGATTTAGCGCTCCTTTACAATAACAGTTTATTCCCACTCCGGCACAGGCCGGAAAAAGAATACGGTCTGGGGCTGCGGCCAAAACGGCTCACAGCTTCAGGGTCTCGTCTGTGATCTCGCCCTTGCAGACGATGTTGGTGGGGCCGGTCAGGAACAGGTCGCGGATCTGGTCCCCCTCCCGGACCACGTCGATGGTCAGGGTGCCGCCGGTCATGTCTACCTTGACGTTCCTGCCGCTGACCTGGCCCAGCAGGGTCAGGATGGCGACCACGCTGCCGGTGCCCGTTCCGCAGGCATAGGTGAAGTCCTCCACGCCGCGCTCGAAGGTGCGCTCCAGCAGATGGTCCTCGCCCAGGATCTCGTAAAAGTTCACGTTGGCGCCCCGGGGGAAGCCCTTGTACCACCGCAGCTTGCGGCCCAGCTCGCGCAGCTCGTGCTCGTCCGCCTGGGCCAGGCCCTGATAGGGGACGGCGGCATGGGGCACGCCCACCACTGTGTAGGCGCAGGGGATGATCCGGCCGTCGATCTCTGCCTTCACATCCAGGTCCGTATCCATGGGGTCGTTCAGACGGATGCGGTAATTGCGCTGGTCGATGCGCCGGCCGGTCACGATGCCGGCGGTGGTCTCGATGGTCTGCGTCTCGCCGGCCAGGCCGTTTTCATAGCCGTAGCGGCAGATGCACCGGGCGCCGTTGCCGCACATCTCGCCCATGGTGCCGTCGGCGTTGTAGAAGAACATCCTGTAGTCGCCGCCCTCGGTGGGCTCATCCACCACCATAAAGCCGTCGGCCCCCACGGACAGATGCCGCTCGCACAGGGTCTTGGCCAGGTAGGAGAAGGACTCCTGGGGCAGATGCTCCTCTAAATTGTTCAGGATCACAAAGTCGTTTCCTGCGCCATTCATCTTCCAAAATTTCATATCGTTCGCTCCTTCCCCGGAGATCCATGCCCGGGGCGAAGCGCGCCCAATGGGCGCCGGCCCTCGAACTGTGTCTAAACTATGAATAAGCACACAGCGTGCCAAAGTGAAGATCGTGGATATCCGGTAAAAAATATGTAAAATTCAAAAAGCTGTTCGTGCATACTGACAAAACTGGGGTCTGAATTTTGGAACAGCACACAAAACTGAGAAAAACAGGAAAACCAAAATTGGTCAAAGATAAATGCAATTGGTCAAAATAGAATATGCATCAACCATTTTCCGCCAGCTTTCGCCCCGCCGGCGTCAGCTGGCTGCCGCCCCGGCCGCGGCTGACCCGCACCAGCCCCTGCCGGGCCATTTCCCCCAGCATGGCCCGCAGCTCCTGCTGCGACAGGGGGAAATAGGCCGCCCTGGCCGCCTCCAGGATCTTTTCCCGGCCGATGGCCTGGTGTTCCTGAGAGGCCTGATACAGCTGCTCCAGCACAAAGCGGAAGGCGGGGGCCTGCTGCAGGGCGGGGGGCTGCTGGGCCGCGGGGCCTTGGAGACCGGCGGCGGGAGCGGGGGCGGCCATGGCCTGCTGCAGGGTGGGTGGCAGGTCGGCCAGCGTGATCTCCCGGCTGTCCGTGTAGATCAGATACTCCACCACATTGCGCAGCTCCCGGATATTGCCGGGCCAGGAGTAGCGCCGGAACATCTCGTGCACCTGGGGGGACAGGACGAACTGGCCCCCCAGCTCCTGCCGGAAGTGGTCGGCCAGCAGGAACAGGTCGTCCCCCCGCTGGGACAGGGGCGGGATGACCACCGGCAGGGTGGACAGGCGGTAGTACAGATCCTGGCGGAAGGTGCCCTGCCGCACCATCTCCTCCAGAGACTCGTTGGTGGCCGCGATGATGCGCACATCCACATGGATGATATGCTTGCCGCCCACGCGCATGATCTCGCGCTCCTGCAGGGCGCGCAGCAGCATCACCTGGAGGGAGGCGCTCATGCCCTCTACCTCGTCCAGGAACAGGGTGCCCTTGTGGGCGAACTCGAACAGGCCGGGCTTGCCCCCCTTCCGGGCGCCGGTAAAGGCGCCCTCCTCATAGCCGAACAGCTCGCTCTCCAGCAGATTTTCCGGGAACGCGGCCACATTGATGGCCACGAAGGGGCCGGAGGCCCGCCGGGATTCCCGGTGGATGCCGTGGGCAAACAGCTCCTTGCCCGTGCCCGTCTCGCCAATAAGAAGTACAGGGCTCTCGCTGCGGGCCATCCGCCGCAGCACCTGCTTGGTGTGCTGGATGGCGTCGGACTGGCCGATCACATCGTCGAAGCTGTATTTGGCGTAGTGCCCCTTCTTGAACAGTTGGCTGCGCAGCTCGTTCTGCCGCTCCTCCATCTCGTTGAAGCGCTGCAGGATGGCGAAGGCGCCGATGCACTCGCTGCGGCGGATGACGGGGACGACCTCTACGCTCAGGTTGGCCCCGTTCACCTTGACCAGCCGCACGGGCAGGGGCTGGGTGCTCTGCAGGCACTCGGCGAAGGGGATATAGGGGAACAGCTCGGTGCAGCGCTTGTTGTCGTTGATGCTGAAGGGCACGCCGGTCATATCCTGGGCGTTCTGGTTGCAGGCAAAGACCACGCCCTTCTCGTTGATGGCGATCACGCCGTCCCGCAGGTTTTCCATCAGGATGTGGAACTGGCTCTCCAGGCGGATGGAGCGGGCGAACATCTGGTCAAAGCCGTAGTTGCTGGTGGCGATGGAGCGGAAGTAGGTCTGGAAGGGCTCCGTCTCCAGCATGTAGTCCAGTCCCAAGCGCAGGGCCAGCTCCACCACCATGCTGGTGGTGCAGGACCGCTGGCCCAGGTTGATGGTGGTGTCGATCCACTCGGGGACGTAGCGCTCCTCGTCGGGGGTGACGGCGATGCGGATGTCCCCGTGGTCGGGCAGCTGCAGGCCGGGGTAGTAGGAGATCCACTTGACGTGGTTGATGCCCAGCTGCTCCAGCTGGGACACCGCCTCCCGGGCCATGGTGGGGGTCATGTTGACGAACAGCACCTTGCTGCCCGCGGGGATCTCCTTCAGGCGGTCCAGCGCGCCCCAGCGGAAGGATACCTCGATCCACATGGTCTGGCTGCCCGGGGGAACGTGGCGGGCGAACTCCGCGGCGGAGCCGTATGCGTCGGTGGTGGCGGCGTAGACGTCGTAGGGGGGCAGCATCCCCGTGGCCGTACCGTCCCACACGGAGAAGGTGTCCACCCGGGCCTCGTCGCCGAACAGGGGGCGGATATCCTCGGCATAGGACTCGGCAGCCAGAAGATCCATACAGATCACGGCGATCTTTTTCTGTCTCACAAGGGCACCTCCTTCGGCGGGCTCCCGGGGCGATGTCCGGCGCCGTCCTCTGCGGCGGGACATATGGGACCGGTTTCAATTTTTTGATTATTTAACCACTGTTTGCGGGATCGCGCAAGAGAAAAATAGCGGCCCCGGGAGAAAAAACAGGGGCCGCAAAGGGGGAGAATGAAAGGCCGTCAAAGAAAAAATGCAAAAAATCCACCGGAGAAAAACAGAGACGGGCGCGATCGTTTTTTGCTCCATGGCAAGCTGACGAAAATATTCTATTTCTGAGGAAGCTTTTTCTCCAGCCAATCCAGCAGATCCTGCTGCACCTCCGCCCGGTTGGTCTCGTTCAGGATCTCGTGCCGGGCGCCGGGGTAGAGCTTGACGGTCACGTCGCGGCAGCCGGCTTCCCGGAACAGCTTTTCCACCCTTTTGACCCCCCGGCCCATGGAGCCCACCGGGTCGTGGTCACCGGACAGAAAGAGCACAGGGGTGTACTTATTCATCCTTACCGCATTGACCGGGTCGCCGATATAGCGGATGCCCCCCAGCATATCCCGGAACATGCCCACGGTGGGCTGAAAGCCGCACAGGGGGTCGGCCAGAAAGGCGTCTACCGACGCCTGGTCCCGGCTGAGCCAGTCGGAGTCGGTGCGGTTGGGACGAAAGGCCCGGTTATAATTGCCCAGGGACAGCTGGTAGACCAGGGGGC
>CAVJLQ010000177.1:4894-9462 GCA_963650435.1 Alloprevotella sp.
GCTGACATACTCCGCCCCCTTGATCCGGCACAGCAGGGCGGACAGCTTCTGCCCGAAGCCGACCAGCGGGCCGGGCTCCTGCCCGGTGCCCGAGAGGATGGCGCCGGTGACTGTGCCGGGCCAGCGGATGAGGTAGGTGCGGGTGAGGAAGGAGCCCATGGAGTGCCCCAGAATGAAGTAGGGCAGTCCAGGAAAACGCTCCCCCATGCGCTGGCGCAGCTGATGCACGTCCTGGACCACGGTGTCCCAGCCGTTTTTCGGGCCGAAGTAGCCGAACGTTCCGTCTCCGGCGGTCAGGCCGTGGCCCAGGTGGTCCTCGCCGCACACGGCGAAGCCGTGCTCTGTGAGAAAGCGGGCGGTGTCCTCATAGCGGCCCATGTGCTCCGCCACGCCGTGAACGATCTGCACCACGCCCCGGGGCGGCTGCTGGGGCAGCCACAGGCGTGCGTGGATCTCGTGCGCCCCGTCGCAGGACGAAAAGGAGAATTTTTCTGTTTCTGCCATAGCAATCGCTCCCTATCTGTGATAAAATACGTGAGTATGCTGCCCGGCGGGCAAAGAACTTATTTTATTGGTCTATTTTAACACGACTTTGACCAAAAAACAACGCCCATCTTGTCACATGGGCCACAGCCGCTGTAAAAGCAGGCGCAGCTCATCCCCGGCGGCGGCCAGCTGCCGGGCCAGCTCCTGATACAGCGCGTCCTCCGGGGCGTCCCCTTGGCCGGCGGAGAGCTGACCGCACCAGTCCGCCAGCCGCAGCCAGCGCAGGCGCAGCGCCTGATCTCTGGGCGCTGTGGGCAGCGCCTTGTCCGGCGGCAGGGGGCGGCGCCGCTGCCCGGTCAACAGGAAAAAGGCGGTCTCCAGCCCGCGCAGCTGCTCCCGCAGCCGGGCGGCGTTGGCGCAGGCGGCCCGGGCCGTGGGGCCGGGCCAGCGCCGGGCCAGCAGCTGGTCATCCCGGATGGCCCCGGCAAGGCGGTCCATCCAGAGGATGAGAGTCTCCTCCGGCCCGGGGGCGGGGGCGGCGGGCTGCTGCTGCGGCGCGGGGGCGATGGGGCTGTGCTCCTGCCCGGCGGTCACCCGGCTCCAGACCCGCTGAAAGACCGCGCTGTCAAGGGCATCGGCCTGCGGGGCGGGGGCGGCGTCAAATTTCATAAGGATCCCCTCCAAATAGCGTTTCCCACCATCCTATGTGGGCGGAGGGAGCGGGGGAAGAGAAAGAGAGGAAAGACCCATGGATCGCGGCGAGATCGAGGAACGGCTGAAGGCGATGGTGAACGCTCCCCATCAGTTTTCCGCCTACAACAATATTTTTCTGGAGCAGGCCATGGACGGCACGGCGGAGGGCCGCCTGTTCGTGGGGGAGAACAGCCTGAACCCCCACGGGCTGGTCCACGGGGGCGCGCTGGTCACCCTGGCCGACACCGTGGCGGGCACCTGCGCCTGCTCCCGATACGGCAACACCTGCGTCACCACCAACAGCACCATGGAGTATCTCCGCCCCGGCACTCCGCCGTGGATCCGGTGCAGGGCCCGGGCGGTAAAGATCGGCCGCACCCTGTCGGTGGTGCGGGTGGAGCTGACGGACAGCCGGGAGCGGCTGGTGGCCACGGGCACCTATACCTTCTGCATGATGGATGAGGGGGACGGACGGCTGAAGGCGGAAAAGGGCGAAAAGCCCCTTGACAAGCAGCCGTAAGGGTGATAGACTTTACCATATCTTAACAACTGAATCAGCAGAGATAGAGGCGCGGACTTCATGCGTACTCCGGGATACAGGCCAGGCAGCCGTCCCGAGGGAGAGGGGAGCCCGCCGAAGGACGGCCGGATGCCTGCCCGGCCGATCCTGGGCCGCGGGACAATATCCCGCGGACTGTCACGGTCAAACGTGGAGAGCTGTCCGCTTCAAGTCCCCCTTTTCGGGGAGCAGGGCCATGGATGGCGCGCGTTTATGCCGCTTTCCGTGGCCGTTTTGTTTGTCCCGCCCGCGGGACAGACGGGGAGAACTTGTTTCTGCTGGGTCGGATGCAAGACCGAAAGGAGAAAATGCTATGACTGACCGCAGAAACCCTGTTCTTTTGGCTGCCGCCGGCGTGATCATCGCCGCCATGGCCATCCTTGTCCCCTTCACCGCAGAGAACACCTACGCCACCTTCTGGGCCCTGGTGCCCCCGGTGGTGGCCATCGGCCTGGCCCTGATCACCAAGGAGGTCTTTTCCTCCCTGTTCGTCGGCATCGTGGTGGGCGGCATGTTCGCCAGCGGCGGCTCGGTGACCGCCGCCATCGACAACGTGGTCTCCACCGGCCTGATCAGCGCCGTAGAGGGCAGCGCCGGCATCTTTGTGTTCCTGGTCATCCTGGGCATCGCCGTGTCCTTGCTGAACCGGGCGGGGGGCTCCGCCGCCTTCGGCCGCTGGGCCCAGACCCATATCAAGACCCGGGTGGGCGCCCAGATCGCCACCTTTGTGCTGGGCGTGCTGATCTTCATCGACGACTATTTCAACTGCCTGACCGTGGGCTCCGTCATGCTGCCGGTCACCGATGGGCACCGGGTGTCCCGGGCCAAGCTGGCCTACCTCATCGACGCCACTGCCGCCCCCATCTGCATGATCGCTCCCATCAGCTCCTGGGCCGCCGCCGTGTCCAAGTTCACCGAGGGCACAGGGCTGGACGGCCTGGGCCTGTTCATCAAGGCGATCCCCTATAACTTCTACTCCCTGCTGACCTTTGTGTTCATCCTGGGCCTGGTGCTGATGAACGTGGACTACGGCCCCATGGCCACCCACGAGCGCAACGCCCAGGAGAAGGGCGACCTGTTCTCTACCGACGAGCGGGTGGGCGGCCAGGAGATGGTGACCAACCCCCGGGGCCGGGTGATCGACCTGGTGCTGCCCATTGCGGTGCTGGTAGCGGTGTCTGTGGTGGGCCTGATCTATGTGGGCGGCTTCTTCGGGGTGGACGCCTGGGGCGGCACCGAGTGCGCCGGGGATTTCGTAGCGGCCTTCGGCAACACCGACGCCTTCATCGGCCTGCCCTGGGGCGGCATCCTGGCCCTGGTGTTCATGATCGCCTATCTGGTCTGCCGCCGCCTGCTCACCTTTAAGGAGGCCATGGACTGCGTGCCCCAGGGCTTTATCGCCATGGTGCCTGCCATCACCATCCTGACCCTGGCCACCTCCCTGAAGAACATCTCCAACGACCTGCTGGGCTCCGCCTCCTATGTAGAGGGCCTGATGCACAGCGAGTTCGCCCAGAGCCTGGCCAACTTCCTGCCCGCGGTGATCTTCATCGTGGCCTGCCTGCTGGCCTTCGCCACGGGCACCAGCTGGGGCACCTTCGGCATCCTGATCCCCATCGTCTCCAATATGTTCGGGGCGGAGGACCCCCTGCTGTACATCGGCATGTCCGCCTGTCTGGCCGGCGCCGTGTGCGGCGATCACTGCTCCCCCATCTCTGACACCACCATCATGTCCTCCGCCGGCGCCCAGTGCGTCCATGTGATCCACGTGTCCACCCAGCTGCCCTACGCGGTCACCGTGGCTGCGGTGAGCTTTGTGTGCTTCCTGCTGGCGGGCTTTGTGCAGAACGTGGTGCTCTGCCTGGCCGTGGGCGCGGCCCTGATCCTGGGCTTCCTGTTCCTGATGAAGCGCAGACAGGGGAAAGTATAAAAACTTTACAGACTATAACATCACAGCGGGCCCCCACCTTCGGCGGGGGCCCGCTGTGATTCAGTATTCCTTGCGCTCTGCGATGCCGCAGGAGATGAGGAAGGAGACGAACAGCGCCGCCAGTCCGACCAGAGGGCACAGAGCGAACAGCGCGGCGGCCTGACCGTCCGTCATCGCGCGGAGGAAGGACAGGTCCAGCCAGCTGGGCAGCCCCAGCTTGGACAGGACAAAGACCGCCAGGGCACAGACGATCACCAGCACATACAGGAAGGGCTGGGCACGCTCCCGCCCCAGCTTGTAGTTCAGGGGCAGCATGATGGCGGGGATCAGCATCCCCACCCCCAGACAGGCCAGCGCGGAGGCCAGCCCCTCCAGAGGCTCGGCCCGGCCGGACAGGGCAAAAAAGACGCACAGCAGCCCGCTGAGGGCGGCGGACACCAGCACCAGCAGCAGGAGGAAGCAGTACCGGGCCTTTACCACCGTCCGCCGGGACAGGGGCAGGGCCAGGACGCATTTGTCCCACCGGGCCATCTCGTCATAGGCGAAGGCGGACAGGGGCAGCACCAGCAGGACCACCTCCAGGAAGCTCAGGGCGAAGGAGATGGGCAGGGTGCCGGTCATGGACATGACCAGATAGAACGCGATAAGAAGGATATAGGTCTTCAGGCTCTTGCGCATCACAAGGACGTCTTTCAGGATCAGACCGGTCATAGCGTTTCCCCCTTATCCATAAACAGCATGATGTCCTCCAGAGACAGGGGCTCCGCCAGCAATTGGGGATACTTCCGCTGGAAGGCCTCCCGGCGGTCGGTCAGCCCCTCGCAGCCGAAGGCGCCGCGCCGTACCCGCAGCAGGTCGCCGGGCTCGATCTGCTCCAGCTGCGCGGCGGTGCAGGCCACC
>CAVJLQ010000177.1:9472-15303 GCA_963650435.1 Alloprevotella sp.
CGGCCGTAGCTGTCCCGGATGGCGTCCTTGCTGCCGCACAGCGCCACCTGCCCCTGATGCAGGTAAGTGATGTAGTCCGCCGCCTTCTCCAGGTCGCCGGTGATGTGGCTGGACATGAGGATGGCGTGCTCCTCGTCCCCGATAAAGGCCAGGAACTCCTCTAAGATCTCCTCCCGCACCACGGGGTCCAGGCCGGCGGTGGCCTCGTCCAGCACCAGCAGGCGGGGGCGGTGGGCCAGAGCGGCGGCCAGGGACAGCTTCATTTTCATCCCCCGGGAGAATTCGCGGATGAGCTTGTCCCCGGGCAGCCGGTAGCGCTCCAGCAGGTCGCGGTACAGCCGGCCGTCCCACTCGCGATAGATGGGGGAGAGGATGGGGGAGAGGTCTTTGGGCCGCAGGGTGTCGTGATAGAAGCACTCATCCAGCACCACGCCTACCTCCTGCTTGATCTCCGCCCCGCAGGCGGCCATGTCCCGCCCCAATACGGTGATGGAGCCCCGGTCCGGCCGGGCGATGCCCAGCAGGCATTTGATGGTGGTGGTCTTGCCCGCGCCGTTTTCCCCGATCAGCCCCATGATGCTGCCGCCGGGGACGGTCAGGTCCACATCCCGCAGAGTAAAGTCTCCATAGGACTTACAAAGCCCCTTGATCTCGATACAATTCGTCATAAATCGTCACCTGAATACAAAATGTTTAGCATCTCCTGCAATTCCGCCAGAGAGAGACCGCCCTTCCGGGCCTCCTCCACCGCCTGGGTCAGACGCTCCTCCACCCGGCGCAGCTGGGCCTCCCGCAGCAGCTCCCGGTTCTGGGGGGCCACGAAGCAGCCCTTTCCGGGCACGTTTTCCAGAAAGCCGTCCCGCTCCAGATCCTCATAGGCCCGCTTGGTGGTGATGACGGAGATACGCAGCTCCCGGGCCAGCAGCCGCATGGAGGGCAGGGCCTCCCCCGGGGCCAGGGCGCCGGTCATGATCTGCTCCTTCACCTGGTCGGCGATCTGGGTATAGATGGGTCTTCCGCTGGTGTTGCTTAAAATAATATCCATTTGATGCACCTGTCAGTCATGGCCCGGCTGCCCGCCTGATCGGGGTCGGACGCCGGGACCGTCATACTGTATATATAGTATATGCACAGTATAACACAAAAAACGCCCCTGTCAAGGGGGAAAAGGAAGAAAATACATCGAACATAAGTTTGACATAAGGGCGGGCGTGGGGTACAATAGACAAACAGAGAGGGGGTGCGGCCCGTGGAGCGGGTGATCTTTCACTGCGACCTGAACAGCTTTTACGCGTCGGTGGAGCTTTTGAGCCACCCGGAGCTGCGGCATCTGCCTGTGGCGGTGTGCGGCGACCCCAAGAGCCGCCACGGCATCATCCTGGCGAAAAATGAGCCCGCCAAGCGCTTCGACGTGAAAACGGCGGAGACGGTGTGGCAGGCGAAAAAGAAGTGCCCCGACCTGGTGCTGCTGCCCGCCCACCACGAGAAGTACCGGGAGTGCTCCCGCCAGGTGAACGGGCTGTATCAGCAGTATACCGACCTGGTGGAGCCCTTCGGAATCGACGAGAGCTGGCTGGACGTCACCGGCACCCTGCACCTGTTCGGCGGCGACCCCAAGGCCCTGGCGGATGAGATCCGCGACCGGGTGCGGCGGGAGCTGGGGCTGACCATCTCCGTGGGGGTGTCCTTCAACAAGGTGTTTGCCAAGCTGGGCAGCGACTATAAAAAGCCGGACGCCACCACCGTCATCACGGAGGAGAGCTTCCGGGCCATGGTGTGGCCCCTGCCGGTGACCGACCTGCTGTATGTGGGCCGGGCGGCGGCCGCCGCCTTTCAGAAGTTCGGCATCCGCACCATCGGCGACCTGGCGGCCTTTGACCGCCAGGCCCTGTTCACCCTGCTGGGCAAGAACGGCGCCCAGCTCCACGACTTTGCCAACGGCCTTGACCGGGCCCCCGTGGCCCCGGCGGGACAGGCGGAGCCCCCCAAGTCCATCGGCAACGGCCTGACCTTCCCACGGAATTTACAGGGGGCGGAGGAGATCCGGGCGGGGATCGTCATGCTGGCCGACCAAGTGGCCGCCCGCCTGCGCCGCCACGGGATGAAGTGCGGCGGCGTGGCCCTGACCATCCGGGACCCCGGCTTCCGGGACATCAGCCGCCAGCAGCGGCTGACGGTGCCCACCTGTCTGGGCCGGGAGATCGCGGAGCACGCCTGGCAGCTGGCCCGCAGCTGCTGGAGCATGGACAGCCCGGTGCGGGCCCTGACGGTGACCGCCCTGTATCTGCTGCCGGCGGAGGAGGCCGGGGCCCAACTGGATCTGTTCGGCGGACAGGAGCAGGAGAAGCGGGAGCGGCTGGAGAAGCTGGCCGGGGCCATGGACGCCATCCGGGCCAAATACGGCAAGGGGGCCATCGCCCCCGCCTCCTGTCCCCGGGATCCGGGTGAGGAGCGCCACGCCCCGCCGCCGGGGGGAAAGGACTATCTGTCGGAGTGACCGGTCAGGAGCACTTGTTCAGCAGCCGGCCGCAGGTGGCGTCCATGCCCAGGGCCCCCAAGGGGGCGGTGATGAGGATGGCCAGCACCGCCGTGGACAGAACGATGCCGCCGCAGGGCAGGCCCATAGCCAGGGGGACGGAGCCGATGGCGGCCTGCACCGTGGCCTTGGGCAGATAGGCGATGACGCAGAACAGCCGCTCCTTCCGGTCCAATGGCGTTCTGACCAGGCAGAGCAGCACCCCCACAGCCCGCAGACACAGGGCAAGGAAGAGCATGGCGACGGCCATGGGCCCCGCCTTTAGGGTGTAGCGGACGTCCACCGCCGCGCCCACAAGGACAAAGAGGAGCACCTCGGCCCCCAGCCACAGCTTGCCGAATTTTTCGGACAGGCGCTTGGTGACGGGCTTTGGGCTTTTCAGCTTCAGCGCGCAGGCCATGCTGACCACGGCCAGAAGGCCGGACACAGGGATATAGGGCTTGGCCCAGGTCTCCACCGCCATCAGCAGAAAGGCGCTGCCCAGAAGGATGATCACCTTGAGGCTGTTGCGCACCAGGTGCCGGTGGGCATAGGCGGTCTCGAAGAAGCGGGCCAGGAGCAGGCCGAACACGGCCCCGGCGGCCACGCCCAGAACGATGGATACGGGGATGTTGACGAAGTCCATGAGCCGGGCCGTCCCACCCTGGGCCATGGCGGAGAAGGTGGAGAAGAGCACGATGACGAAGATGTCGTCGCAGGAGGCCCCGGCCAGGATCAGCTGGGGGATGCTCTTGTCCGTGCCGTATCCCTCTTCCATCAGCCTGACCATCCGGGGCACCACCACCGCGGGGGAGACTGCCCCCAGCACGGCCCCCATCACCGCCGCCTCGATGGGGGAGAGCCCTAGCAGACGGGGTGCAAACAGCACATAGGCCAAGATCTCGCAGCTGGCGGGGACGCAGGACATCATCACCGCCGGGCGGCCCACCCGCTTCAGGTCGGACAGGTCCAGAGACAGCCCGGCCTTGATGAGGATGATGATCAGGGCCATCTGCCGCAGGTCGGCGGAGACGGACAGGATGGACGGATCCAGCAGATCCAGCACACAGGGCCCCAGAAGGATGCCGGTGAACAGCATCCCCACGATGCGGGGCAGGCGGAGCCTTTCGCAGACCGCGGCCAGAGCCAGGCCCACAAGGAAGATGAACGCCAGAGAAGTAAGCACAAAAAAACCTCCTAAGACGCAGAAAAGCCGACGGCCCCTGCATCCTGAAATGCAGAAGTCATCAGCTTTGACAAGCGGTTTCGGCCTTGGCCGGGGGAGAACTTCATTCCCTTGTCACGCAGTGTAGCACAGGGAAGAGAAAAATGCAAGTGGAAGCGGAACATAAACGCCCCGCCCCCTATGGGGCGGGGCGTTCAGGACTGTCGAAAGGCTCAGGAAAGGCTCCGGGCCGGTTCAGTGCAGCATGCGGGCCAGCTCCTCGGCCCGCTCCATGGCCCGGCGCAGCTCTCCCGCGCCGTCAAAGCCCTGAACATCCAGGCCGTCGGCGGCGATGGCGTGGAAGCGGTCGAAGCCGAAGAACTTCTGGATGGCGGCCAGATAGGGCACGCCCTGCTCCCAGTCGTTGCCCTCGCCGTAAATGCCGCCCCGGGTGGTGAGGAACACCAGCTCGGTGCCCCGGCACAGGCCCTTCAGGCCCTCCGCCGTGCTCTTGAAGGTGATCCCGTCCACAGAGACGTTTTCAATGTAGATCTTCAGCAGGGCGGGAAAGCTGAGATCCCAGAAGGGGGCGGCCATGACCACGGCGTCCGCCGCCGCGATCTGGTGGGCATAGCGGAAGCGGGGGGCGTCCAGCTCCCCCCGGGCGGCGGCCTCGTCCCGCTGGGCCAGGGTATCGGGCATCAGGGGCTGGAGCCCCTCGTGCATCAGATCCAGACGGGTCACCTGCCACTCCTGGGGCAGGGCGGCCAGAAAGGCCTCTGCCAGCTTCCGGGTGCGGGACTGCTCCCCCCGGATGCAGCAATCGATATACAGCAGCTGTTTCATCGCTTTTCGTCCTCCTTCGCGGTGCGGTACAGGGCCTCCAGGGCCACGGCGATCTCCCGCCGCTCGCCCACGGCGCTCATGTCCTCGCCCCCGGCGTAGTCGGCCACGGCGTCCGCCGTGTCCTGGCCGTACAGCACCACATTGTTTAAGATCGACGCCGTGCGCACCCCGCGGATGCGGCCCACGGTGAACAGGGCCGCCGTCTCCATGTCCGCGCCCAGGGCCCCCAGGGCCGACCAGTGGGCGGACTCGGCGTCATTGGTGTCGATATAGAAGCTCTCGTGGCTGTGCACCACCCCCACATGGTGGGGCCAGCCCTCCGCCCGGGCGGCCTCCACGCAGTTCACCAGCAGGCCGGTGTCGGGCACGGCGGGGTACCGGGCGTCCACATAGGCCTTAGAGGCCCCGTCGTCCCGGATGGCCCCGCAGGCGAAGATCAGGTCGCCGATGGCGATGCCCTTCTGCAGCGCCCCGCAGGAGCCGATGCGCACCATGGCGGTGACGCCGATCTTATGCAGCTCCTCGATGGCGATGGCGGCGGAGCTGCCGCCGATGCCCGTGGAGATGGCCAGCACGGGCACCCCCTTATAAAGGCCCCGCAGACTGCGGAACTCCCGGTTATAGGCCAGTTCCTCCACGTCCTGCAGCTGCAGGGCGATGCGGTCCAGGCGGCCGGGGTCGCCGGGGAGAATGGCATACTTGATATTTAAGGTGTCATCCAGCTGAATATGGGGCTGAAGCATAGAATTTCCTCCTTTTAACGGTTCAATACCTTCACCTGTAAGCCGGTCAGTACGTCCAGCACCTTTTCGTTCAGCGCCTTGTCAAAGCTGTCGGTGAGGCGGGCGTCCACCGTCAGCTGGGCGTTGGGGTAGTGCCCCTGGAGCACGGCGGCATTGCTGACCACGCAGATGTTGGACACCAGGCCGCACAGTTCGATGCTGTCCACCTGCTCCGGCAGCTTGTCCAGCACGGCGGGATCCCCCAGATCCATGCCAAAGGTGCGCTTTTCGATGCCCACGGCGCCCACCTCCGCCAGGGCCTTGGCGGTCTGGCCGTAGTTCTGCCAGCCCTCGCTGCCCCGGATGCAGTGGGGCACGGGCAGGTTTCTGCCCTCCCGGGTGTCCAGATAGTCCTCATAGTGGGTGTCCATGGTGTACCACACCCGGCCGGGGCCGTACTCCCGCACCCGGGCGGCGATCTTCTCGTCCAGCTTCTCCGCCCCGGCGAAGCCCAGGGCCCCGTCCACAAAATCCTTCTGATAGTCGATGACAAACAGGATGTCCATGGGATATTCTCCTTTTT
>CAVJLQ010000177.1:15313-16970 GCA_963650435.1 Alloprevotella sp.
CCTTTTTCCCTTTTCCGATTTTCCCGGTGGCCCCGCCCCCCTGGGGGGGCGGGGCCACCGGACTTTACTTTATTTGCCCATTCGGCTCAGCAGCGCCTGCTTCTTCTCCTCCGGCAGGAAGGCCGCCCGGATGGAGTTTTCGCTCATCTTCACCAGATCCTCCGGGGTGAAGCCCATGTCCTTCAGGCAGTGGTCATACTCGGCCTCCAGGTCCACCCCGGCAAAGGTCATGTTGTCCGTGTTGATGGTCACGTTCAGCCCCATGTCCAGCAGTTTTTTGGCCGGGTGCTGCCCATAGGAGGGCTGGGTCATGCACTGGATGTTGCTGGTGGGACACACCTCGATGGTGACCCCCTCCCGGATGGCCCGCCGCACCAGCTCCGGGTCGTCATAGATGTGGTGGCCGTGACCGATGCGCCGGGCGCCGAAGTCCATGGCGTCCCGCACAGTGTCCGGCCCCTGGCTGTCCCCGGCGTGGCAGGTGAAGGGGACGCCCAGCTCCGCCGCACGGTGGAACAGGGGGGCGAAGTTCTTCAGGGGGACGATGCCCTCGGCCCCCGCCAGGTCCAGGCCCACGACGCCATGGCCCAAAAGCTCCTTCGCCACCTCCACCGTCTCGGCGTTCTCCTGCCAGTTGGCGGTCTCCGAGCCGATGCACATCATGCAGCACAGGATGCCCACATCGAAGCCGGGGCACAGGGCCAGCCCCTGCTCCCGCCCGGCCAGCACCGCTCGGGCCGCCTGCAGCTGGGTCAGCCCCCTGCGGGTGTGCAGCTGGGGGGCAAAGCGGATCTCCGCGTAGGCCAGCCCCTGGCGGTGCAGCAGACCGATCAGCTCTCTGGTCACCAGGGCCAGACTGTCCTCGTCCTGCATCACCGCCACGGGCAGGTCGAACATCTTCAGATACTCGTTCACGCTGCCGCACAGGGCGCTGCGGCGGATATAGTCCAGATAGCTCTCCAGTGTCCCGCCCGGCACGGGGACCCCCTGCTCCTTCGCCAGCCGGAACAGGGTCTCCGGCGGCACGGAGCCATCCAGATGCAGGTGCAGATCCACCTTGGGAAAATCAGGATATCTCATACTGTCCTCCTTCTGTGTGCCGGCCGTCTCTGTACCGCGCACACTTTTCCTCTTGCTATAAGCATATCCCCCCCGCCGATCCCCGTCAAGGAAATTTTCGTCCCGGCCTTTGGCGAAAATGGCAACAACGCCGCTGATATTTTGTAAAAAAGGGATAAAACCGTAAGAACAAATTGACAACACCATAGAAAAAGAATACAATTACAACGTTCCGGAACCGTTTTCCCCGTAGAGACAGTTTCAGGAAGAACATTTTTAGGAGGTTACAAACGTGAAAAAGTTTCTTGCTCTCGCCCTTGCGCTGACCATGTCCCTGTCCCTGGTCGCCTGCGGCAAGAAGGACACCCCCGCCGGTTCCGGCTCCAATGCCGGCTCCACCAGCACCGGCTCCACCAGCACCACCGATAAGAAGGTCTATAACGTGGCTTACGTTGTCAACGGCAACCTGGGCGACAAGTCCTTCTTCGACTCCGCCGAGGCCGGCCTGCAGACCCTGCGTGACGCTGGCCGCATCAAGCTGAACACCATCGAGCTAGGCGGCACCGCCGAGGACCAGCCCAAGTGGCTGGAGACCCTG
>CAVJLQ010000178.1:0-9282 GCA_963650435.1 Alloprevotella sp.
CGGTGGCGGCCTACTCCTACATGGCTCTGGTGCCCATCATCCAGCCCTTTGCCATCAAGCTGGTGACCACCAAGAAGGACCGGGCCATGCGCATGCCTTATGTGGACAAGAAGGTGTCCAAGCGTACCCGCATCCTGTTCCCTGTCATCGTTACATTCATTGCCGGCCTGGTGGCCCCCTCCTCCGTGGCTCTGGTGGGCTTCCTGATGTTCGGCAATCTGATCCGGGAGTGCGGCGTGCTGACCACCATGTCCCTGTGCGCCCAGAATGAGCTGGCCAACCTGATCACTCTGCTGCTGGGCATCACCATCTCCTTCTCCATGAAGGCGGAGGACTTCGTCCGGCTGGAGACGCTGATGATCATGGGCCTGGGCCTGGTGGCCTTTGTGCTGGACTCCGTGGTGGGCGTGCTGTTCGTGAAGGTGCTGAACCTCTTTACCCCCAAGAACAAGATCAACCCCATGATCGGCGCGGCGGGCATCTCCGCCTTCCCCATGTCCTCCCGGGTGATCGAGAAGCTGGGGCAGGAGGCCGACAGACAGAACCATCTTCTGATGCACGCCATTGCCGCCAACGTCTCCGGGCAGATCGCCTCGGTGGTGGCCGGCGGCGTGGTGCTGCAGTATTTCGCCAATCTGGGCTGACAGGAGGGACCAAAGTATGATGCAGGCAGTTGAAATGCTGGCCCAGGGTATGGCCGGTATCTTTGTGGTATTGGGTCTGATCGCTCTGATCGTGAAGTTCATGAGCTGGACCGACAACCGCAAGAAGTAAAGATAAAAAAAGGAAGCCGCACTCTGTTCAAGAGTGTGGCTTCCTTTTTAGGGGCATAAAAGAAAAAGCCCCCCGGAAGACCGGAGGGCTTTCAAGCCAGAGGAAGGATCACACCGCGCGGGTGACCTTACCGGAACGGAGGCATCTGGTGCAGACGTACACGTGGGTAGGAGTGCCATTCACCAGCGCTTTCACCCGCTTGACATTGGGCTTCCAGGTGCGGTTGGAGCGGCGATGAGAGTGGGAAACCTTGATGCCGAAAACGACGTCCTTGTCGCAGAATTCACATTTGGCCATGTTGCTTACCTCCTTGCTATGACGAAGTATACGGCGCGCCGAAAGCATACGCCGTGTAGCTTTTGATGAAGCATCGAATGATATATTAGCAGATATCCCGACGAAATGCAAGTCTTTTTTTGAATTTGAAACGGCTTTTTTGCGCGGGGGCGGAGGGAGAAACGGGCCGGCCGGGGGAGAGCGGGGATGGCCTTTCGTCGGAAATGGCAGACAGGTGACAGGAAATGACCATAAATTCCACATTTTGTCCCTGAAAACAGAAATCTGACCTTGCGTTTTATCGGGACAAAGTGTATAATGAGCGCGTCAAGTTGCGCCGGCCGGAGGATCTTGGGGAGATCCTACGGTCCGGCATGCGCATGCCCGGGTTTTCGGAAATGCGCAAAACTGTGTGAGAATCGGATCGGTAAGAGATCAAGGAAGGGAGCGACGCAGCGACAATAAATGATCGGGGTCAGGGGCGGCCGAAGCCAATGCCTGCGCGAACGATGGGCGCGGCTGTCCCGGCAAACTGCAAATAGGAGGTTGTAAACTTAAATGAGCAAATTTCTCAAGCGTGCCGCTCATGGTGCTCAGGTCCCTCATGAAAAGAGGACGTCTGACTGTGAGACGGTGACAATGCCGGTGCCCAGCAAGATCGTGCTGTCCATGGCGCAGCACATCGGCGCTCCTGCGGCACCCGCCGTGGCCAAGGGCGACCAGGTATATGTGGGTACCGTGGTGGGCAAGGCCGGCGGCTTCGTGTCCTCTGACATTCACTCCGGCGTGTCCGGTACTGTGGACAGCATCACCACCATCACCGCCCCCAACGGCGCGGTGCAGACCGCGGTGGTCATCATCCCCGATGGGGAGCAGAAGGTGGATCCCGCCGTCGCTCCTCCCGTCGTCACGGATCTGAAGTCCTTCCAGGACGCGGTGCGCGCCAGCGGCCTGGTGGGTCTGGGCGGCGCAGGCTTCCCCACGGCGGTGAAGCTGGCCCCCAAGAACCTGGACGAGATCGACCGGCTGGTCATCAACGCCGCCGAGTGCGAGCCCTATATCACCTCTGATAACCGCTGCATGCTGGAGGATACCCAGTATATCCTCAGCGGCATCGAGGCCGTGATGAAGTATCTGGAGATCCCCCAGTGCGTCATCGGCATCGAGCAGAACAAGCCCAAGGCCATCGCCCATATGAAGGAGTCTGTGGCCGGCAAGCCCATCGAGATCAAGGAGCTGCCCTGCAGCTACCCCCAGGGCGCTGAGAAGGTGCTGATCGAGAACTGCACCGGCCGCGAGGTCCCGTTCCCCGGCCTGCCCTCCGACGTGGGCGTGATCGTGATGAACGTCACCTCCGTGGCCTTTGTGGGCAAGTATCTGGCCACCGGCATGCCTCTGGTCACCAAGCGGCTGACCGTGGACGGCGACATCGTGAAGGAGCCCAAGAACGTAGAGGTCATCATCGGCACCCCTGTCGAGGAGCTTCTTGAGTTCTGCGGCGGCCTGACCGGCGAGCCCGGCACCGTGCTGTACGGCGGCCCCATGATGGGCAACTGCCTGGCGGGGCTGGATCAGCCGATCCTGAAGAACAACAACGCGATCCTGGCTTTCTCCGAGAAGGCCTCTCATCTGCCCAAGCCCACGAACTGCATCCACTGCGGCCGGTGCACCAACGCCTGCCCCCTGGGTCTGTCCGCCAAGGAGATCGTTCAGGCTTATCAGAAGGGCAACGTGGACCTGCTGCAGGAGCTGCACGCCGACCTGTGCATGAGCTGCGGCACCTGCTCCTTCGTCTGCCCGGCCAAGCGGCCCCTGACTCCCTCCATTGCTCTGGCAAAGATCATGATGAAGAATGGAGGTAAGAAGTGATGGCTAACAAACTTATCGTAACGGCCGCGCCTCACATCACCAGCCCCGACAGCACCCAGAAGATCATGCAGCGGGTGTGTATCGCCATGGTGCCCACCCTGATCGCCTCTGTGATCATCTTCGGCATCCAGGCCCTGATCCTCACCGCGGTCACCGTGGCCGCCTGCGTGCTGTTCGAGTACGGCTACTGCAAGCTGATGGGCCGGGAGATCCCTGTGGACGATTTCTCCGCTGTGGTCACCGGTATGCTGCTGGCCTTCAACCTGCCCGCCACCCTGCCCTGGTGGATGGGCGTCGTGGGCGCCTTTATCGCCATCGTGATCGTCAAGCAGCTGTTCGGCGGTCTGGGCTATAACTTCGCCAACCCCGCCATCGTGGGCCGTATCGCCCTGGCGATGGGCTTCGCCAGCAAGATGGCCTCCTATCCCAAGCCCGCCTCCGCCATTGACGCCTTTGCCTCCGCCACTCCTCTGGCCGCCCAGGCCGAGGGCGGCGTTCAGACCTATCTGACCCTGCTCATGGGCAACCACGGCGGCGTGCTGGGCGAGACCTGCGCCCTGACCATCCTGGTGGGCGGCATCTATCTGATCGCCACCAAGGTCATCAGCCCCGTGATCCCCGTCACCTATCTGGGCACTGTGGCTGTGCTCAGCCTGGTGGCCGGCAAGGACCCCATCTATCAGCTGCTGTCCGGCGGCCTGATGCTGGGCGCCTTCTTCATGGCCACCGACTATGTCACCTCTCCCACCACCAATAAGGGCAAGCTGGTGTTTGGCCTGGGTCTGGGTATCGTGACCTGCGCCATCCGCTTCCTGGGCACTATGAACGAGGGCGTGTCCTTCGCCATTCTGCTGATGAACCTGCTGGTGCCTTACATCGACGTGCTGACCCGGCAGGATCTGCTGGGCGTGGCCAAGGTGAAAAAGGGAGGTGCCGCGAAATGAGCAACTGGAACAAGGTATTTAAGCCTATCGTGGTGCTGTGCGCCATCTGTATCGTAGTCACCGCCGCTCTGGCCGCCACCAACGCGGCCACAGCGCCCGTGATCGCGGCCGCCACGGCCGAGGCCCAGCGCCAGGCCCGTATGGAGCTGCTGCCCGACGCTGATGACTTCAGCAAGGTCACCGGCATCGAGGTGGAGAACGTCTCCGATATCTACACCGCCAACAACGGCGTGGGCGTGGTCATCACCAGCACCGCCAAGGGCTACGGCGGCACCATGACCGTTATGACCGCCTTTACCCCCGATGGCACCATCCGTCAGCTGAAGGTCACCGACAATCAGGAGACCAAGGGCATCGGCAGCAACGTAGCCAGCAGCCCCTCCTACTGGGAGAAGTATGCCGGACTGTCCGCCGAGAAGGCTCTGGTCCTGAAGACCGATGTGGACGCCTACTCCGGCGCCACCATCTCCAGCAGGGCTTTGAACAGCGCGGTGAACGCCGCCATCGAAGCCTACAATATGATCCCTTGAAAGGCGGGTGAGTCAAGATGAGTAAAAACAGTAAACTGAGCATCCTTACCAACGGTATTCTGAAAGAAAACCCCTCTCTGCGTCTCGTCCTGGGCACCTGTCCCACCCTGGCCGTGACCACTATGGCCGCCAACGGCATCGGTATGGGCCTGGCTGCCACCTTCGTGCTCCTGTGTTCCAACGTGGCTATCTCCGCCCTGCGGAAGGTCATCCCCGACCAGGTGCGTATCCCCTGCTACATCACTCTGATCGCCGGCTTCGTGTCCGTGGTGCAGATGATCGTCAAGGCCTATGTGCCCGACCTGGATAAGGCCCTGGGCGTGTACCTGCCCCTGATCGTGGTGAACTGCATCATCCTGGGCCGTGCCGAGATGTTCGCCAACAAGAACACCGTGATCGACTCCGCTCTGGACGGCATCGGCATGGGCCTGGGCTTCACCCTGACCCTGACCATCATGGGCTCCATCCGTGAGATCCTGGGCTCCGGCACCTGGATGTCCGGTCTGGGCAGCCTGATCCCTGCTCTGGGCAGCGATTTCGCCATCCGCGTCATTCCCGAGTCCATCGACTCCTTCTCTCTGATGACCAGCGCGCCCGGCGGCTTCTTCATGTTCGGTGTGATGATGGCCGGCGCCACCTGGCTGACCAGCCGCCCCAAGAAGAACAAGCCCGCCGCTGCTGAGGAAGGGGGGGCTGAATGATGGCCGTGAAGCTCGCCAGCATTTTCTTCACCATGATCCTGGTGGACAACTACGTCCTGGTCAAGTTCCTGGGCATCTGCCCCTTCCTGGGCGTGTCCAAAAAGCTGGACAGCGCCGTGGGCATGTCCCTGGCCGTCACCTTCGTCATGGTCTTGGCCACTGCGGCCACCTGGCCCATCCAGATGTTCCTGCTGACCCCCGCGGGGTCTGAGGGCACCAGCCGTGATATGGGCTATCTGCAGACCATCGTGTTCATCCTGATCATCGCCATTCTGGTACAGCTGCTGGAGAACTTCCTGAAGAAGTTCATCCCCGCCCTGTACAAGTCTCTGGGCGTGTATCTGCCCCTGATCACCACCAACTGCACTATCCTGGGCGTGACCATTCTGAACATCGACAACGGCTATAACTTCATCGAGAGCGTGGTGTGCGCCGCCGGCGCCGGCCTGGGCTTCCTGCTGGCCATGGTGCTGTTCTCCGGTGTCCGCCGCCGCGTGGAGGAGGCCGTTACCCCCAAGTGCTTCGAGGGTCTGCCCATCACCCTGGTTTCCGCGGCCATTACCTCCCTGTCCTTCATGGGCTTCGGCGGCATCGTGGAAGCTATTTTCCACGTTTGACGGTTTGATGGGAGGTAACGAAATATGAATCCTATTGTAATGGCAATTCTTCTGGTCACAGTGATCGGCCTGATCGGCGCTGTGATCCTGGTGGCTGCGTCCATCTTCATGTACGTCCCCGTGGACGAGCGGGTGGAGAAGATCACCGCCGCCCTGCCCGGCGCTAACTGCGGCGCCTGCGGCTGTGCCGGCTGCGCCGACTACGCCAAGAGCGTGGTGGAGGACGGCAACGCCGTGAACAAGTGCGTGCCCGGCGGCGCCAAGGCTGCCGCCGCGGTGGCTGAGATCATGGGCGTCGAGGCCGGCTCCTCCGTGCCCATGAAGGCCGTTGTGGTGTGCTCCGGTACCTGCGACAAGACCTCTAAGCGCTACTCCTTCGAGGGCGTGCAGAGCTGCCAGTCCGTCAAGGGCCTGTACGGCGGCGACGGCCTGTGCAAGTTCAGCTGCCTGGGCTACGGCGATTGTACCCGGGCCTGCGCCTTCGACGCCATCCACATCGTGGACGGCATCGCCAAGGTGGACTACGCCAAGTGTACCGGCTGCGGCGCCTGCGCCGCCGCCTGCCCCGGCTCTGTCATCTCCATCATCCCCGAGCACAAGCGCAAGCCTGTGGTCCAGTGCCGCAACCAGGAGAAGGGCGCTGTCACCCGCAAGCAGTGCACTGCCGGCTGCATCGGCTGCATGAAGTGCGCCAAGGCCTGCCCCAAGGAGGCCATCACGGTGGAGAACAACGTGGCTCACATCGACCAGTCCAAGTGCGTGGGCTGCCAGCTGTGCGTCAAGGAGTGCCCTGTGGGCATCATCCACGTCCCCGCCAACCAGTAAAAGCAAAAAATATCCCGTCCGTTTTCGGACGGGATATTTTTTTCCCGCACAAAGAGAAGCCCCGCCGCGGCTTGTCCGCAGCGGGGCTTGCTTTTGCTCGTTTATATACGGCCCCGATCCCGCAGCCAGCTGGGAAGGGTCTGCGCCTTGGCGCTGGAGACCATGCCCATGGCGGCAAACAGGGTGATGATAGAGGAGCCGCCGTAGCTGATGAAGGGGAGGGTCAGCCCCATGCAGGGGGCGATGAACAGGCACATGCCCACGTTCAGTGCGATCTGGATCAGCAGCATGCCGCCCATGCCGACGCACACATAGGCGTAAAAGGGGGAGGTGGCGTGCAGACCGACCCAGAAGCACCGCAGGATGATCGAGGCCAGGACCGCCAGCAGCAGGCAGCAGCCCACGGTGCCCAGCTCCTCGCCGCAGACGGCGAAGATAAAGTCTGTGTGCCGGGCGGGGAGGGACTCGTTGAGCAGAGATTGGGTGCGCGTTCCGTGGAGATACCCCTGACCGGTGAAGCGCCCGGCGCCGATGGCCATGAGAGAGCGGGTCTGCTGCCAGCCCACCCCCTGGGGGTCGTAGCTGTGATCCAGCAGGGCACGGATGCGCTTGACCATGTAGTTGGTGTCCCACAGGGCGGTGTCCGGCAGCACGAACAGCCAGAGGATCACCGCCGCGGCGATGATTAGTCCGCCGGTGATGAGGAACCACCGGGCCTTCACCCCGGCGCTCCAGGCCATGATGACGAAGATCAGCAGATAGACCACACACATGCCCATGTCGCCGCACACCACGGCGATCAGCGCCAGCATCATGGCGGCGTGGCAGCCGATCTGCATCACGCTGGGGATAGAGCTGATGTCGGCCCCCCGCTCCTTGATCTTGACGATCTGCAGAGAGAGGAGAAGGACGAAGGGTATCTTGACGATCTCGTTGGGCTGGATGTCCAGGGGGAAACGGGGGATGATCTTATCCAGGGCCAGCCAGTTCAGATTGCCGGAGTTGTGGTCGGTGCCCAGGGGGGTGAGCAGCAGAAGGATGAAAATGATGTTGAAGGCCAGCAGCAGCTTCCACTGGCGCTCGGTAAAGCTCTGAAGATCCACAAAGGTCAGCAGGATGTAGATCCCGACGCCGATGCAGATGGCCAGGGCCTGGACCAGGATAAAGCGGTTACGGCCGGTGTACCGGGTGGCGGAATAGATCAGGGCCAGCCCGAAGGTGCTGGCCAGCAGACACAGCAGCAGCAGGATCAGATCGCCCTTTTTTCGGAACTCCCGCAGGGGAGAGAGCAGCAGTTCCACGACATCACCTCGATCGGAAAGAAATTTGCACGAATATTCTAACACTTTTTTGTAGAATCGTAAACCATAAGTGTGTTATAATTCCTTGAATACTTTTTTAAGATGCCCGGTCTGCCTATCCCGCTCCTCCTGAGGGGGAGCCGGCACTGTCTGCCCGTGGGGGATATGCGGCAGGACCGGGAGCGTTTGAAAAATAAAGGCGGATCGGATATGGAGTTTTTGACGCAGAACGAGGGGGAGACCCAGCAGCTGGGGCGTAGGCTGGGGGAGAAGCTCACCTCCGGGGCCGTGGTGGCCTATACCGGCGACCTGGGGGCGGGGAAGACCGCCTTTACCCGCGGCCTGGCCCAGGGGCTGGGGATCGCGGACTGGGTGACCAGCCCGACCTTTAACATCGTGAATGAATATGAAGGGGGGCGGCTGCCCCTGTTCCACTTTGACCTGTACCGCCTGGGCGGCGCCGATGAGCTGTTTGACATCGGCTGGGAGGACTATCTGGCCCGGGGGGGCGTGTGCGCCGTGGAGTGGAGCGAAAACGCCCAGGGCGCCCTGGAGGAGCCCTATATCAAAGTGGACATCCGCCGGGGAGACTCAGACAGTCAGAGAGTGATCGGGATCGAGGGGATCGAGCTATGAAGATACTTGCCATTGAATCGTCTGCGGCCGCCTGCTCCGCGGCCCTTTGGGAGGATGGGACGATCCTTGCCCAGAGCTATCAGAACAGCGGCCTGACCCACAGCCGCACCCTGCTGCCTATGGTGGAAGGCATGCTGACGAGCAGCGGCCACACCCTTGCCCAGGCAGATGTGATCGCGGTGGCGGCGGGGCCGGGCTCCTTTACCGGGCTGCGCATCGGGGTGGCCGCCGCCAAGGGACTGGCCTGGGTGGAGGACAAGGACTGCGCCCCCTGCTCCACCCTGGAGTCCATGGCCTGGCCCCTGGCCCACATGGAGGGGGCGGTCATCGTCTGCGCCATGGATGCCCGGCGCAAGCAGGTGTACAATGCCCTGTTTCTGGCCAGGGGCGGACAGCTGGAGCGGCTGTGTCCCGACCGGGCGGTCTCTCTGATCCAGCTGTGTGAGGAGCTAAAAAATTACACAAATCGAAAAATAGTCGTTGGAGATGGGGCGCAGCTGTGCTATAATACACTTTTGGAACAGACGCCCGGTCTGGAGCTGGCCCCGCCCCATCTGCGGATGCAGTCGGCGGTGGGGGTGGCTATGGCGGCGGAGCGGCTCGCCCGGCAGGGCGGACTGGTCAAGGGGGCCCAGCTGGCCCCGGTGTACCACCGGCTGTCCCAGGCGGAACGGGAGCGGCTTGCGAAAGAGCAAGGATCATCTGATATTTTGGAAGGGGACAAACAGAATGTATAAAAACAACGGCAAAGTTCATGTCATGGATCACCCTCTGGTGGCCCACAAGCTGACCATCATGCGGGATAAGAA
>CAVJLQ010000179.1:0-6306 GCA_963650435.1 Alloprevotella sp.
ACTGTTCACAGCCATTCGCCGAAGAATTTTTTGTTGGAACAAGGCGTTTTTCCGCAACGCTACTTTGTGTAACGCAAGGGAAAACAACACAGTTCCGGCAAAAAAGGCTCGGCGCAGGGGCTATGTTTTCTTATGAGGACGCAGCAAAAAGCGGGCCTGTTTTTCAACTCTTCTCTTCAAAGCTGGCCCCGCAGCCCCGGCAGGTCACGGTGATCCGCCCCTTGCCCCGGGGCACCCGCAGCTGCTGCCCGCAGTTGGGACACTTGAAGTAGCAGTGCTCCTTGTCCCGGCGGATGGTGCGCCGCAGGCGGTACCAGCTGACCGCCGGCCGCACCAGGGCCTGAAACTTCCCGTTCTCCGCCCGGCGGCGGTCGTAGTTCCGGGACAGGCAGCGCAGCAGGGCCGCCAGCATCATGACCCAGCTGATCAAATACAGCACGGACCAGCGGGTGATCATAAACAGCCCGTACAGGACCAGCGACAGGACCACCAGCGCAGCATTCAGCTGATCGTTTCCGTACCGCCCATACATAAATCTCTGCAATGCGTTCCGGATCATGCCGGTCACCTTCCTTTCAGCCCGAGCCGGAGCCGCACAGTCAAGGGCAAAAAACAGTCAGAAGGCGCGCAAACGGCGCCTCCTTGTATGAATACATTTATTTTAATTCTCACTTTTGTCCGCGTCAAGGAGTGAAACGTAAACAAAATGTAAATTCAGCCCATTCCCGCCCCCATTTCCCCCTGTACACAGACCTGTTCAAGGCCTTTTTGCCGCGGCCCGGGGGCATCCGCCGCCCTTCTTCTTGCATCCTGCGGCAAAGTAAGGTATAATCACCCCATAAAAGGGGGCCTGTCCATGAAGCGCATCGATAAGGAAAACTACTATCTGGATATTGCCGAGACCGTGCTGGAGCGCTCCACCTGCCTGCGCCGGTGCTACGGCGCCATCATCGTGAAAAACGACGAGATCGTCTCCACCGGGTACAACGGCGCTCCCCGGGGCCGGAAGAACTGCATGGATCTGGGCTACTGCACCCGGGAGGCCATGAACATCCCCAGCGGCGAGCGGTACGAGCTGTGCCGCTCCGTCCACGCCGAGGCCAACGCCATCATCTCCGCCGCCCGGCGGGACACCCTGGGCTCCACCCTCTATCTGGCGGGGCGGGAGGCCAAAAGCGGCGAGTTGCTCCACGACGCCACCTCCTGCTCCATGTGCCGCCGGCTGATCATCAACGCCGGCATCGACCGGGTGGTCATCCGCAACACGGAGAAGGACTACTCCGTGGTCCATGTGGAGGACTGGATCCGGGAGGACGACTCTCTGCCCACAAAAGTGTAACGCAAGCGAACAGCCGCCCCCGGCCTGTGGCCAGGGGCGGCTGAGACTGTCGAAAAAGTGGCAAAGCCACATTTTCGAGTCAGGATACACGCCGGCCAGCCCTCGATCTCTGGCGAGAAAGTCGGGCTGCCCAGCGCGAGAAGTGTCATTCTCGCCGCGCGTGTCGGCGAAAATGGCGAATCTGAGTTTTATTCCGCCACCTGCGGGCGGCGGAACTCCCTGCGGGAGGGCTTTTTGACAAACTATGCCGCCCCCGGCCTGTGGCCGGGGGCGGCTGTTTATGTTCTGTTCCGCTGTCTGCCGGGGGCTCAGGCCAGCTTCTTGGAGAAGATGCCGGTCAGGCCGTCCTTCTCCACCTTCGCCTTGATGGCGGCGATGTCGGTGGTGTACAGGCCCAGCTCCTTCATGCGGTTGAAATAGACGGAGCCGGAGAAGGTGTACTTCTTGCACAGGCCCTCCTCGGTCTCCATGGCGGCGTTCACATAGGTGATGGCGTCGCCGATGGCCAGGTCGGTGGGCAGGACCAGCAGCTCCTTGCCCAGCAGGTACCGCACGGCATTGTGGCCGGCCAGGGTGCCGGTGACGATGGCCTCGGTGTGGCCCACCAGCAGGCCGGCCTTCTCACCGCCGCAGAACACGTTGTCCAGGCCCACGACCTTCAGGTCGTTGGTATGGGGCGCCAGAGCCATGTAACGCATGGAGTTGCCCTTGCCGCCGGCATAGGGATCCTCGAAGCGGGCGTTCTCGAAGCCGGGGACCTGGTGCAGCATGGCCAGGGGGTAGTAGGGGGTCATCAGCTTGGCGTGGCCGGTATCCAGCAGGATGATATTCTCGGCGAACTCCTTCAGGGCGTACTGCTGGCAGGCCTTGGTGGCCAGGATGCCCTCGCCCTTGCGCAGATGCTCGGGGATGGGGATGATGGCGACGCCGGTCTCGTTCAGGGTCTTGACGATCTCGGGGGCCAGAGACTCCTTCAGCAGCTTGCAGGAGCCGCTCATGGCGCCGATGGAGCCGTCGCCCTTCTTGCCCATCTTCTCCTCGATGCCGGCCTGACCCACCAGGCTGACGCGGCCGCCGAAGGAGGGGCAGCGCAGCACACAGCAGGCGCAGCCGTTGCCGTACTTGCCGCAGTTGCCCATGGGGCCGGCGGTGCCGGTGCAGTCCAGGAACACGTCGCCGGTGACCTCTTCGCCGTCGGTCAGCACCACGGCGGCGATCTTCTGGCCGTCCATCTTCACGTCCTTCATGCGGGCCTGCAGCTTGACCTCGACGCCCTTGTTGATCAGCATGGTGCGGATCGCGGTCTCGATCAGGGCGATGTCATACAGGCTGGCGTGCTCGTGGCCGGGGAAATTGATGTTCTTATGGCGGCAGTGGGCGTCGATGGTCTCAAAGATCTCGTTGGCGCCCATGGCGATGGCTTCCTCAGTGGCGGTAAAGCGGCCGTTGTTGCGCATGATGCCGCCCACCAGACCGGTGCCCAGCAGCATATCGGTACGCTCCAGGATCACGACCTCGTCCGCGCCGGCGTTCTTGGCGGCCATAGCGGCGCCGGAACCGGCCCAACCTCCGCCTACGATAACAACTTTCATGTTCTTCACCCTTCTTTCAAAATTTGGGGAAGTGGAAAGGGCTTCCCCGCCCCTCTCGCTGCGGAGCTCCCCCGATCCCGCGGCCCCCTCGCCGTGCCGGGCGGCGGTCCGTCCTCCCCTTTTTCACAAAAATACAGGGACGGCCGCTTTGCTCCTTGTGACAAAACAACAGTATCAGAAAACCATTTGAAATGCAAGGAATTTGCGGGCATTGCTTCAAAAGGGTACAGATAGGAACGAAAACGGTATAAAGTGTCGGTGGACACAGTGTACTAAATTTCCGCATTTTTGTGCCGCTTGGGACAAAAGTGCCCTCTTTTTAACGGAAAGCGGAGATCAGGATGACGGCGTTCCGTCATGCTGTGGAGCAAAGACGGACCTCCTTCAAAAAAGTCCGCCCGCCGAATTTATCGGCGGGCGGACTTCGCAGCTGTTTTCGGTCGTTTTATGCGGGCCCGGTCACATCAGCACGATGGTGATGATGGTGATCACGCCCAGAGCGGTCATGACGGGCACAAAGTTCTTGCGCACCAGATCGGCGGGCTCGACCCCGGCCACGCCGGCGGAAGCCACAGCGCCGAAGGCCCAGGCGCTCAGAGTGCCGCCGCCGACCCAGATGGCGGCCACCTGGCCCAGAGCGGCCAGCAGAGCCACGTTGTAGCCGGCGGGGCCGCCCAGCGCGGCGGCCAGAGCGGCCACCAGGGGCACACCGGAGAAGCCGGAGCCGTCCAGGCCGGTGATGCCGCCGATCAGGGCGATACCGATGGCCAGGACCACGCGGTTCATGGGCAGCACATCGCCCAGAGCCTGGCCCAGCTCAAACAGGAAGCCAGGGGCGCCCTCGCCCAGGATGGAGGGGGCGGCCTCGGGGTTGCCCAGGAAGAAGAAAGCGGCGATGGGGATCACCACGGCGAAGATCTTGATAGAGAACAGGAAACCGGCGCGGACGCAGCCAGCCAGCTCCTCCAGCGCGCTCTTCTTGTGGTGGACGGTGCAGGCCAGCAGCAGGATGATGGCAGCGGAGCCGCCCAGCAGGGCGGTGGCGTCGCCGCCGAAGATGGCGGACACGCTCTCAGAGAAGGCGCCGGCCAGGATACGGATCAGGATGGCGATGTACACCACGGGCACCAGGATGGCGAAGAGCTTGGCATAGCCGGGGCGCTCCTTCTTCTCATCCATGGCGGCGGCAGCCTTGGCCACCGCGTGGTCAGCGTCCACCTGGACACCGGAGACGATCTCCTTCTGAT
Organism: Alloprevotella sp.; assembly: GCA_963650435.1. GTDB lineage: Bacteria > Bacillota > Clostridia > Oscillospirales > Oscillospiraceae > Lawsonibacter. The sequence goes on from CAVJLQ010000179.1 coordinate 4,179, forward strand.
ACTTGATGAAGGCCAGAACAAGGGCAATGATACCGGCGATGGTGGCCAGGATGCCGCCCCACTTCAGCACTTCGGTGATGTCAACGTTGGCGGCGGTGGCGGACAGCTTGGGGGCGCCCTGGAGCACCAGGTCGCCGGACAGAGCCATACCGTGACCAGCCAGGTTCATGGCGATGCAGGCCATCATGGGGGCCAGGCCGGCCTTCAGCGCCACGGGGATCAGGATGGTGCCCACCAGAGCGGTGGCGGGAGTGGGCCAGAAGAAGGACGCGCACACATACATGATGGCGGCGATGACCCAGAACGCGATACGGGGAGTCTTCAGCAGCTTGGCCGCGGGGGCGATCATCATCTGATCGGCGCCCATGGCCTCCAGGGACTTCAGCATGGCCACCATCAGGGCGATGACCAGCATGATGTCACCCAGGTCGCCCATGGCATACAGCATGCTGTTGAACACAGCCTGCGCGCCGCCGATCACGCTGCCGCTGAACCCGATCCCGATGACGAAAATGCCCAGGATACAGGGGGCGACCACGTCGTGCTTCATGATCATCAGAACGATGACGGCTACGATGACCGCCAGATAAACGAAATGCAGGGGGGTCAACATCATTATACACTCTCCTTTGTCGGGCCGGAATGGCCAATTGATCCGGATACCTACACTGCAGTGTCATAATTGTAAACTATCTATGAACGCAGCGCAAGACCCCTCCATGCAAAAGTAGACATTTTGTACATGCCCCACCGTCAGATCCAGGGTTTTTCCCGGCATTTCTCCGTAAAAAGTGGACACTTTGAAGCGAATCCGTTCCGTTTAGGTGACGTAAATGGAATTGTTTTGAAAAAATCTGGACAAACTGTCGATTGTCCAGACATTTTCCAACTTTTGCTCAAATTTTCAGAAAAACTTTCCCGCTTTCCCCTCTTAAAGCTATAAATAAAGCGAAAAGACGGCATAAAGATCCGTTTTCCTAAAAAACACAGCCGCGCCCCCGGGGAGGGGCGCGGCTGCGCGGGTCGTAAACTTGAAGTCTGTGTGAGGCAGACCGGACTTAGAAGAACAGGCCGAACAGGTTGGCCACCAGGCAGGCATACACGACGCGGATGATGCAGCCGATGGTAGCGCACTTGATGATCTCGCCGGTGCTCAGGTCCACAACGCCGGACCACACAGCGGGGATCTGGCCCAGAGGCACCTGGATGGGCCAGGAGGAGTTGGCCAGAACGTAGGAGCCCACGATCATCTTCTTCACGGCGGGGTCGGACAGCATCCCGTACAGGGCGCCGGCGGTGCCCTCGGCGGTGACCTCGGAGACCATCTGGCCCAGGGTCTTGGCGGCCAGAGTGCCGGCCACGGTGATGGTCTGCATGCCGGTGGTGGGCTCGATGCTCATGAACTGCAGGGCGGTGGAGCAGGCGCTGAGGATGTACTGCCAGATGCCCAGGTACTCCAGCAGGCCGATGATGGCGTACACGGCGCAGCCGGCGGGCAGGATCAGGGTCAGCACGGTGGACACACCCTCGCGGGCGGAGCCGAAGATCAGGTCCATCAGGCCGGTGTTGGGGGTGAAGCGGGGCAGGTCCTTGATGTCGGCAGCCTTAGTGTCACGCCAGAACAGGCGCAGGAAGGCGGGCACCAGGAAGATGGGCAGGAACACGCCCACGATCATAACGGGGAAGGGGTTGATGCCGGCGGTGGACAGGGCGATGATGCCCAGCACCATGATGGAGAAGGAGGCGGGGGCGTTGGTCAAGGTGGCGATGGCGATCTTCTGCTCGTCGCGGGTGCAGCCGGCCTTCATGACCACGGGGCCGGCGATCTTGCCGGCGGCGTTCACGTCGCCCAGGATGTTGTAGATGATGCCCACGCAGACAGCGGCATTGATCTTCAGATACTTCATGATGGGCAGGAAGATACGCATCAGGGCGTCGGTAAAGCCCAGGCGCTCCAGGATACGGCCGGTCATGATGGAGACCACGATGGTGGCGCCCAGCATAGAGCCGCCGAACAGGTAGAACTCGAACATCTTATAGGACTTTGCGAACATGGCGGAGAAGGCGCCGGAGAACTGCTCGTGGGCAAAGAACACACACACCAGGAACAGGATGAATACGATCAGGC
>CAVJLQ010000180.1:0-2345 GCA_963650435.1 Alloprevotella sp.
GTCGATATTCAGGACTTTTCATCCTTTATTCTGGGATCAGCCAGACAAACTTTCCAATTCGCCCTTCTGCTCCTGATCAGCCGGGCGGCCACAGGCCGCCCCTACGGGATTACCACTCGTCCTCGCCCTTGTTCTCCGGCAGGACCAGCTCCAGGGCCTTGATGCCCACCTCGATCATGGAGTCGTCCGGCTCGAAGGTGGTGAAGTTCTGCATCCACAGGCCGGGGGCCCGCAGGATCCGGCTGAGCAGGCAGTCGCTCCGCCCGGCCCAGCGGTTGAACTCGTAGCTGACCCCCACGATGATGGGCAGCATGAGCAGATGGGCCCCAAAACGCAGCAAGGGGTTGGTCACGGGCCAGATGCCGAACACGATGGAGGACACCAGGATGGAGATGAAGATCACCACGAACAGGAAGCTGGTGCCGCAGCGGGGGTGGTGCCGGGGCTGGATGCGCACGTTCTCCACCGTCAGGGGCAGACCGGCCTCGTAGCAGAAGATGGTCTTATGCTCCGCCCCGTGGTAGGAGAACACCCGGCGCATGTCCTTCATTTTAGAGCACAGGGCCAGATAGCCCACGAAGATCGCCATTTTCAGCAGGCTCTCCGCCACGTTGCGCACCACCATGGAGTCGGTGAACAGCACCACCGCCGTGCCCAGCAGGGTGGGCAGCAGGAAGAACAGGCCGATGGACATGGCAATGCCGATCACCACCGCCACCGTGGTGAAGAAGGCCGCCGCCTTCTCGCTGCCCAGGTGCTTGTCCAGCCACTGCTCGAATTTAGAGGGCTCCTCCGGCGCATCCCCGTCCTCGGGGTAGAACTCGGCGGAGAACATCAGGGCCTTGACGCCCTCTACCATAGAGTCCAGGAACACCACCACCCCCCGGATCAGGGGCCAGCCCAGAACGGGGTAGCGGTCCTTTATGAGCTTCAGCTCCTTCTCCCGGATCTCCAGTCCCCCGTCCGGGCGGCGGATGACGATGGACTGCTTCTTGGGGCCGCGCATCAGGATGCCCTCGATCAGGGCCTGACCGCCGCACATGGTCTTAAAGCCCCCGGTGGGGCACTTTTTGTCTTCCATAAAAAATGGGTCTCCTTATTTTGCTCTATTCTATCAGCATCTGCCGCGGAACGCAACAGAAATTCAAACTTTTGTTCTATCCCTCTTCCAGTGGCAGCCGGATGGTCACCAGACAGCCGCCGCCGGGGGCGTTGGTGATATCCAGGGTGCCCTCGTGGCGGGTGATGATCTCCTCGCACACCGCAAGGCCGATGCCGCTGCCCCGGGCCTTGGAGGAGCCCTTGTAGAACTTCTGCTTGATGAAGGGCAGCTCCTCCTCCGGGATGCCGGGGCCGTAGTCCCGCACCCGCAGCACCGCCCTGTCCCCCTCGGTGGTCAAAGACACGTCGATGCGCTTGCCGGAGCCGCCGTGCTTGGCGGCGTTGTCCAGCAGATTGCAGAACACCTGGCGCAGGCGCTCCGGATCGCCGGTGATGGGCACATACTCCTGCTGGCACTCCTCATAGGTCAGCTCGATGCCCTCCTTGCGGAAGAACTCCTTGTAGGTGTAAACGGCGTCCTCCACCTCCGCCCGCAGATCCAGCTTCTCCACTGACAGGGTGAAGCGCCCCTCGGAGATGCGGGAGAACTCCAGCAGCTCCTCCACCATGTTGGTCAGCCGCCGGGCCTCAGACACGATGATGTCCATGCCCTTCTTCACGTCCGCCGGGTCCTGCAGCTCTCCGCTCTGGATGGTCTCCGCCCAGCCGTTGATGGCGGTGAGGGGGGTGCGCAGCTCGTGAGACACGGAAGAGATGAACTCCGACTGAGTCTTTTCCGACTGCTGGATCTTCAGGGACATGTTGTTGATGGTATCGGTGAGTTCGCCGATTTCGTCGTCATACTGCTTTTCGATCTGCACGCCGTAGCTGCCGTCGGCGATCAGGCGGGCGGCCTCGGTCAGCCCCGCCAGGGGCTCCACGATGGAGCGGACGAAGTACAGGTTGGAGAAATAGACCATGGCCAGAATGGCGATCTCGATGAGCACGATGAGGGAGATGGACAGCACCAGCTGCTTCTGCACCGCGGCCAGAGAGGTGATGTACCGCACCAGCCCCAGCATCTCCCCGCCGCTGACCACCGGCGTGGTCACGGCCATGATGCGCTCGCCGGTGGCCGGATCGCTGCCCCGCCAGGGGGCGGAGCGCTGGTTCTCCAGAGCCGCGCTGATGTCGGGGGTGTCCGGCGTCATGCCCACAGTCAGGCCCCGGCTGGTGACGAACACCACTCCGTTCACATCCAGGAACTGCAGCTCCAGCAAGCTTTTTTCCTCAAAGCCGTCGGC
>CAVJLQ010000181.1:0-11413 GCA_963650435.1 Alloprevotella sp.
TTGTCCTGCCAAGGGCATAGCTGGGTAGCTACGTCTGGACGAGATAAACGCTGAAAGCATCTAAGCGTGAAACTCCCCCTAAGATTAGATCTCTCATCCTTTATGGAGTAAGGCTCGACGTAGACTATGTCGTTGATAGGTCGGAGGTGGAAGTGCCGTGAGGCATGCAGCTGACCGATACTAATAAGCCGAGGGCTTGACCTACTATGGTTTTGCATGAGGAATGCAGGCGCTTGTAAGTGGTTGAAGGTTTGTTTCACTGTTCGGTTTTCAGGGCGCATCCAGCGCACGATATGCGCCTTTAGCTCAGTTGGTAGAGCAACTGACTCTTAATCAGTGGGTCCCGGGTTCGAATCCCTGAAGGCGCACCATCTGGCCCGTTGGTCAAGCGGTTAAGACGGCGGCCTCTCACGCCGCAAACATGGGTTCGATTCCCGTACGGGTCACCACTCGAAAACAAGTTGCGGATCGTTCGCTTCCGTGTAAACACGAAAGCTCATTCCCTTCGCTCTTTTCTCGTTTCAAGATCCAAACGCTTCGCTGGTTTGGATCTTGATAGAAGGTCTTGACAAAACGTGACCTTTCGATTACAATTTAGTTTGTTGCTGCGAGAGCAGTTACAATAGTTGGTGTTTATTAGGGCGAGGGTCCACCCGTTCCCATTCCGAACACGGAAGTTAAGCTCGCTTCTGCCGAAAATACTTGTCTGGCGACGGACTGGAAAAATAGGTAACGCCAACACGAACAAGGGTCTGGTCCGACCGGACCGGACCCTGATTTGCCTCCTTAGCTCAGTCGGTAGAGCATGCGGCTGTTAACCGCAGGGTCGTTGGTTCGAGTCCAACAGGTGGCGCCATAAGCGGCTTGCCGCTACAAAACGGCAGGCCGCTTTTCTTCAAATATTGCGTGAACGGTTACGGGCCTTTAGCTCAGTTGGTCAGAGCAGCCGGCTCATAACCGGTCGGTCCACGGTTCGAGCCCGTGAAGGCCCACCATATAGGGGTATAGCTCAGCAGGTAGAGCAGCGGTCTCCAAAACCGCGTGCCGAGGGTTCGATTCCTTCTGCCCCTGCCAGCGATCAACGGAATGTTCCGTTCATCATATAAGCGTAAGTTAAATGGCGCGGTAGTTCAGTTGGTTAGAACGCCGGCCTGTCACGCCGGAGGTCGAGGGTTCAAGTCCCTTCCGCGTCGCCATTTTAACGACTCCAGGCATTCGCCTGTTCGTTATAATAGTCCCCGTTTGGGGGCAGTCATGCTGATATAGCTCAGTCGGTAGAGCGCATCCTTGGTAAGGATGAGGTCGGCAGTTCGAATCTGCCTATCAGCTCCAGATAGCATCGAGAACTTCGGTTCTCGGTGCTTTTTTGTTGCAAAAAGCATTAAATCTTTGCAGAGCTTTTGCAGATCATAGACAGTCAGCTTGGTGAGCTTGATGCTGCCGATGCGGGGGATGGTGTACTGCTCGACCATCAGCTGGTAGCGGTCTGCAGTGGCAACTCTCACATTCGGCTTGGCGTAGATGTCGTACCAGCTTCATAGTCACGCAGCGACGGTGTACTCATCCGCACGGCCAACATCGACTCCCTTGACCGATTCCAGCGCGGCACTCAATTTTGCCTTGCATTCCGCCTGTGTCTTGCCGAGAACATTCTTGATGATCCGTTTGCCTGTCTCAGGATGATAGCCTGCGGTATAGCGCCTCTCCCAGCGCCCATCGGTCCGCTTGCGTGTGCTGTCCTCGCCGTTGGCACGTTTCTTAGCCATATGTGTCGCCCCTTTCTTTGGTGATCAGCATACATACCACGATCCTGTTCAGAAAGCTGCCTATCCCTTTGAAGAAGGTCAAATATTTTTGAAAATGCTTCTATTGATTTCAGCAGCGCAAAATGTGCACACTTTTGTATGCCTTTGTTGCGATGGAGTCAATACATGATACCGATAATGCGGAGGAAAAGAGAGTGGGATCTCCGATGCCAACGCATTTTCTGTGGAAATAACGCTCCAGCTGTGCCGTTCCCACATATGGACCAGCTTTACCTCCGCTTTGATCAGTATCCCGGCAGCATCCTTTGGATGTCCTGGGCATCCTCGAACCTGATCTGTCCGTTGGTGCGCTTCACCTCATCTGTCACATATTCACGCAGGGCGCGGCGGTCCTCCATGGCGTCACCGAAGTGTGCGGCGATGGTGTGGGCCATGATGCCCTGCTCTACCGCCGACTTGAACAGCAGGCTGTTGAGCCGGTTGGCGTTGCTTGACATGATCCCGCGTAGCGTCGCCGTCAGCGTGTCCGAGAGATATCGCTGGCGTCTTCCTCGCCGAGATAGCCCATGTAGAAGTGCAGTGACTTTTCAATGAACTCGCTGCGGCTTTGGCAGTTAGCGCTCTCCAGCCAGCTATCCATGCGGCGGATCGTCGAGGGTCTGAGCCGGACAGGGATCCTCGTTTTATTTTCGTGTTCCATATTGATCTCTCCTTTTTGCACGGTGTGACACCGTGCAAACCCGCACGGCGTCTGTATCTTCTGCCTTTCCGACCACCTCAGACCTAAAAATTAGCCTCAACCGACGCCGGAGCGGCGTCCTTGGAAAGCCCCGCACTGCGGGGCTTTGTGGGCGAGAGGGGTCGCTTTACGGCCACCTCTCTTTATCTGTACTTTTATCGAACAGGCGGGTTTTCAGCTCGTTTCCCCATAGACGGGTAAATGGGGGCAAACAACGCTGCGGGGTGACGACTCCGCCCGCAAAGCCGCACACAGGGGGTCACACGGGCAAACAGGGGGTATTTAGATGGGGGGTGCTATCACTACCCGTGTTATTGGTGCGCACTTTGCCGTTTTACGCGCTTAGCTCACCGTCTGCCAAAGTGAATGCGGCCCCCAACTTTTCGGCTCTTATTTTTGCATTCTGCCGTGCCGCGGAGAGCTCTGCTTTTGCGAACTGCTGCTCATAATGACGCTCCACGACCTCGTGCATTGGGACGAACGTGTAGAGCAAGCTGCCGTTCTTCTTGATGCCGTGCTTCGTGATGATCCGTGATGAGTTAAAGAAGATTTGACCTACACCGTGCCCCACGCCGCGGACCGTTTTCAGATAGTTCGGCTGGTTGGGGTCGTCCTCGATCTTCGCGCGCAGGCGGTGGATATGTACCATGATGGTGTTGTCGTCCACCACGCTGTTGCCCCAGATGCTGCTGTAGATTTGCTCTTTGGTCAGGACCTTGTTCCGGTTGCTGAGAAAATATCGCATCAGAAAGCTCTCTTTGCTGGATAGGGGGATCTCTCCGCCGTTTTTGAGCAGACGCATCTCGTCGCACAGGTAGCACAGAAGGGCCTAGCGGTAATCACCTCGTTCCCGCCGTTCTGGCCCGACAGCTCCATCCGCCGCAGGCAGGCCTTTACCTTGGCGCACAGGACAGAGGGGGAGAAGGGTTTTGTGATATAGTCGTCGGCACTGCTGCTATTTCCTCCGCACGACCTTCTGGCGTTCAGCTATCCACTGCGCGCGCTGGAGACCAAAGAGAAGTGACCTGTTCGGCTCGTCTGAAAGGCATCCGCGAAAGCGGATGCCTTTTTATGCTTTGGCCGCCCAGACCGGACAGGCCGATTCGGGGCGGAATTTGATAGGTCGGGGTGTTCTCCGTGCGGACACGATTTGGGGCGATATTTCCCTGCTGTAAAGACAGAGGAGAGGGAGCTTTGAGCAGACGCGTCCGTCAAATGCGACAAAAATAAACGGTCAGGATCGGTACAGCGCGGGAGTCTCAAAAACCTAAAATGACGCAGGAATTGCGGGAAATACTCGAAATACAACAATAATTGCATGATTTAGATCAAAAAGGAATCGAAAATGGAATAAAATGCCAATCAAAAGCCGATGGACACCGACTGCCTGTATGGATTGACTTTTCCTCTTAAATATGACAATATCGTTTTTGGTGAAAAATGACGAAAGGGACCGGCGGAGGACGGCCGGATCGGGTCTGCGCCGATCGGCATCCTTGAAAGAACGGAGCCGGAGCAATGGGAGCATTTCAAAACAGATGAGAGGGAGCTTATGAATTTACAGATCACAGATCGAGTGCGCCAGATCGTGGAGTCCCACGGCTGCAGCAGCGCAAACCTGATCGCCATTCTGCAGGACGTTCAGGCGGAGTACAACTACCTCAGCGAGGCCAACCTGAGCTACATCGCGGACGCCCTGGGGATCAGCGTGTCCAAGGTGTACAGCGTGGCCACCTTCTATGAGAATTTCTCTCTGGAGGCAAAGGGAAAGCACATCGTCAAGGTCTGCGCCGGCACGGCCTGCCATGTGCGCAAGTCCGGCCCTATTTACGACGCTCTGCGGGAGTATCTGGGCCTGGAGGGCAAGAAAAAGACCTCTGACGACGGGCTGTTCACCCTGGAGACCGTGGCCTGTCTGGGCGCCTGCGGCCTGGCGCCCGTGATGACCGTGGACGGCGAGGTCCACGCGAAAATGGATCCCGAGACGGCGGTGAGCCTGCTGGAGGAGATCCGGGCGAAGGAGGGCGCGCAATGAGCAAGCTGACAAGAGAAACGCTGAGCGCCCGCCGGGTACAGGCCAAGCAGCTGCTGGCCGCCGAGGGGCGGGAGATCCTGGTCTGCGCTGGCACCGGCTGCATCGCCGGCGGCTCCATGAAGATCTACGACTATCTGAAGGCCGAGTGTGAGCGCCGGGGGCTGAAGACCCGGGTGTCCCTGCGCCACGAGGGCGCCGGGGACGACGCCATCCACTTTAAGAAGAGCGGCTGCCACGGCTTCTGCGAGATGGGCCCCCTGCTGACCATCGAGCCGGAGGGCATCCTCTATACCCACGTTCAGGTGGAGGACTGCGACGAGATCATCGAAAAGACCATCCTGGGCGGACAGGTGGTGGACCGCCTGCTCTATCAGCTCAATGGCACGGCCTATGCCCGCCACGACGAGATCCCCTTCTATCAGAAGCAGCAGCGGGTGGTGCTGGAGAACTGCGGCACCACGGACGCCGAGGACATGGACGAGTATCTGGCCCACGACGGCTACGCGGCCTTTGAGAAGGCCCTGTTCGAGATGACCGGCGAGGAGATCTGCAGAGAGATCCTGGACTCCGGCCTGCGGGGCCGGGGGGGCGCCGGCTTCCCCGCCGGACGGAAGTGGGACAGCGTGCGCCGGCAGCCCGAGGGCAAAAAGTATGTGGTGTGCAACGGCGACGAGGGCGACCCCGGCGCCTTTATGGACCGCTCCATCATGGAGGGCAACCCCCACAGCATCATCGAGGGCATGATGATCGCCGCCGTGGCCGCGGGCAGCGACGAGGGCTACATCTACGTCCGGGCGGAGTATCCCCTGGCGGTGGAGCGCCTGCGCATCGCCATCGCCAAGGACGAGGAGCTGGGCCTGCTGGGGGACAACATCCTGGGCACCGGGTTCAGCTTCCATCTGCACATCAACCGGGGGGCCGGGGCCTTCGTCTGCGGCGAGGGCAGCGCCCTGACCGCGTCGATCGAGGGCAAGCGGGGCATGCCCCGGGTGAAGCCCCCCCGCACGGTGGAGCACGGCCTTTGGGAGCGGCCCACGGTGCTGAACAATGTGGAGACCTATGCCAACGTGCCCCTGATCCTCCGCCGGGGCAGCGAATGGTTCCGCAGCCTGGGCACGGAGAAGAGCCCGGGCACCAAGGCCTTCGCCCTGACAGGCAACGTGGTGAACACCGGCCTGATCGAGGTGCCCATGGGGGCCACCCTGCGGCAGATCATCTTCGACATCGGCGGCGGCATCAAGGACGGCAAGAAGTTCAAGGCCGTGCAGATCGGCGGCCCCGCCGGCGGCTGCCTGACGGAGGAGCACCTGGATCTGCCCCTGGACTTCGACTCCCTGAAAAAGGTGGGGGCCATCATCGGCTCCGGCGGCCTTGTGGTCATGGACGAGGGCACCTGCATGGTAGAGACCGCCCGCTTCTTCATGAGCTTTACCCAGAACGAGAGCTGCGGCAAGTGCGTCCCCTGCCGGGAGGGCACCAAGCGCATGCTGGAGATCCTCACCCGCATCGTGAACAACGAGGGGGAGCCGGAGGATCTGGACCTGCTGGAGGAGCTGGCGGCCACCATCAAGGCCACCTCTCTGTGCGGCCTGGGCCAGGCGGCCTGCAACCCCGTGGTGAGCACGCTGAAGTATTTCCGGAACGAGTATCTGGCCCATGTGGTGGATCACCACTGCCCCATCTGCAACGGCCGCAAGCGCCATCTGGAGATCATCCCCGAGCTGTGCAAGGGCTGCGGCAAGTGCAAGCGCAACTGCCCCATGGACGCCATCTCCGGCGAGATCCGCATGCCCCACGTCATCGACAACGAGAAATGCGTCCACTGCGGCGCCTGCTGGGGCGCCTGTCCCTTCGGGGCCATCGACGCCATTGAAGAGGAGGGCTGAGCAATGTCCAAAGGGATCATGTATGTGGATGGGCAGCGCGTGCCCTTCGACGGGGACAAGAACGTCCTGTCCGTCATCCGCCGGGCGGGCATCGAGATGCCCACCTTCTGCTACTACTCCGACCTGTCCGTCTACGGCGCCTGCCGCATGTGCGTGGTGGAGGACGAAAAGACCGGAAAGATCGATGCCAGCTGCTCTATGGAGCCCCGGGACGGCATGCGCATCCGCACCAACAGCGGCCGCCTGCTGAAGCACCGGCGGATGATCCTGGAGCTGCTGCTGGCCTCCCACAACTGCGAGTGCACCACCTGCGAGAAGAGCGGCCAGTGCCACCTGCAGGACCTGGCCCAGCAGTTCGGCGTGCGCCGTGTGCGCTTTGCCGACACCCGGGAACCCCAGGTGCTGGATAATTCCTCCCCCGCGGTGCTGCGGGACCCCAACAAGTGCATCCTGTGCGGCGACTGCGTGCGGGTGTGCGAGGAGATGCAGGGCATGGGCATCCTGAACTTTGCCCACCGGGGCAGCAGCGCCCAGGTCATGCCCGCCTTCGACCGGAAGCTGGCCCAGACCAAGTGCGTCAGCTGCGGCCAGTGCGCCGCCGTGTGCCCCACCGGGGCCATCACCGTGAAGAACCAGATCGGCCTTGCCTGGCGGGCCATCCACGACCCGTCCAAGCGGGTGGTGGTGCAGATCGCCCCCGCCGTGCGGGTGGCGGTGGGAGAGGCCTTCGGCCTGCCCGCCGGGGTGAACGCCCTGGACAAGCTGGTCACCGCCCTGAAGCTCATGGGGGTGGACGAGGTGTATGACACCACCTTCGCCGCCGACTTTACCACCATCGCCGAGTCGGAGGAGTTTTTGCAGCGCCTGAAAAACGGCGGGCCCTTCCCCATGTTCACCTCCTGCTGCCCGGCGTGGGTGAAGTATCTGGAGGGGGAGGACCCCAAGTATTTGAAGCATATCTCCACCTGCAAGTCCCCCATGGAGATGTTCGGGGCCATCGTGCGGGACAAGTACGCCGCCAAGGACGCCGCCGACGGCCGCACCACCTATCAGATCGCCATCATGCCCTGCACCGCCAAGAAGATGGAGGCCGCCCGGCCGGAGTTCATCCACGACGGCCGGCCCGACGTGGACCTGGTGCTGACCACCAAGGAGGTCATCGACATGATGAAGGAGACCGGCATCCAGATGAGCGAGCTGGAGCTGGAATCCCCCGACCTGCCCTTCGGCCTGGGCTCCGGCGCGGCGGTGATCTACGGCACCACCGGCGGCGTGGCCGAGGCGGTGGTGCGCCACTGCCTGCCCGACAAGAGCAAGAACGCCCTGCGCACCATCAGCTTCCTGGGCCTGCGGGGCAGCGGCAGCATCAAGGAGGTCACCGTCCAGGTGGGGGAGACCGAGCTGAAGCTGGCCGTGGTCAACGGTCTGGCCAACGCCCGCAAGCTGTTGCGTGAGATCGACGAGGGCCGCGCCTTCTACCACCTGATCGAGGTGATGACCTGTCAGGGGGGCTGCGTGGGCGGAGCGGGTCAGCCCTACGGCCTGAAGGCCGTGAAGGAGCAGCGGGGCGACGGCCTGCACCAGGCGGACAACGCCGCCATGTTCAAGCGGGCCGAGCGCAACCCCGTGGTCACCGGGATGATGGCCGACTACGGCCCGGAGCGCTGCCACCAGCTGCTGCACGTCAGCTATGTGAAGGAATAACGGGATCAGGATAAAACGCCCCGCCCGGCTGTGCCGGACGGGGCGTTTTTGTTTCGGATCTGTCAGAACCAGGTGGGCTTTCCGTCCACCAGCCAGAACTGCAAAGCGTTCTGGGCGATGTGGAAGGTGACGCTGCGGCCCCAGCTGCCGCTGACGCGCTGTTCCCGGGCGGTGTAGAGGGGGAACTGGATCAGGCTGCTCTGGTGGGTGTAGTTGATCCAGGAGTTCACGAGATAGCCGTTGTCCTCGTCGATGCAGACGATGCCATAGGACACATAGCCCCGCTGGTTCTCGCTGCGCCGGGGCATGGAGAAGTCGGCGAAGATGTCGGAGACATTCTGGAAGCCGAAGAAGGGGGACTGGGTGGTATAGCTCTGCTCCTCCAGAGCGTAATAGGGGGCGGAATAGGTCGTGCCCCCCCAGTCGTACAGCACCCGGCCGGTATACTCGCCGCCGTCGGAGCCCCAGCCCTCGCTGTCCCGGAAGGCGGGCCAGATCTGAAGATCCTCCGTGCCGGGGAAGCGGGCGTCCTGGGTCCAGCGGAAGTGGTGGAACACCAGCCAGTGATCCCCGTCCCCGGGCAGCTGCACCGCCGTGTCGGTGAGGTGCAGCTCATGCACGTCGTATACCGTGGTGATGTTGATGACGCCGCCGGTGTTGGTGCGCACCTCCCGGCCGTCGTTCATGGCCTTGTCCTCCTCGTGGACGGCCACCTGCAGGGCCCCGGCGCAGGAGAGAAGATCCTCCTCCGTCAGGTCGTCCAGGGCCTGCTCCGGATAACCCAGCGCCAGCAGGTTTTCCCGGCTGGCCTGGGCCTCGGCGCTGAGCACCGTGTGCTCCGGCTGCCAGTCCATGGGGTAGCGGCGGCAGAAGAGGAAGCCGAGGGCCATCGCCGCCAGCAGGGAGAACACGATGGCGCGGATGAGCACCCCGTCGGACACCCGCACCGGAGCTGGGGTCAGGGCGTAGCCGTGCTCCTCCATGTCCTTGGACAGGGCGGACAGGCACCGGAGGATGAGGATATAGCAGACCAGAAGGGCGATGGCGAAGAGCCACCCGGTGTACTGGATGACCGCCAGCCCCAGCATGATCAGGTTCCACACCAGCAGCGCCCCGGGGGCGGAGGAGTGCTCCAGCTGCCACTTGTTCTCCACAGCGCGGATGCCCCGCCACAGACCGAAGTAGATCAGCAGGTTCAGCCCGATCAGGACGTAGGACAGCCCGGGGCTGAGGGCGGCCATAAAGGCCCCGCGGTAGATGGTGGCATCCACCGCCACCGTGGGCAGGAAGAGCACGCAGCGGATCGCCGCGCACCACCAGCACAGGCCGAACCAGCGGTTCTCCCGCCGCAGGGCGCGGAAGCCCAGCAGCTGGCACAGAATGCCGATCAGGGGCAGCAGGATCTCCAGGTTCAGGAAGTTCAGGGTGATGCTGCAAAGGCCGCTGCCGCCGATGATGTAGCCCATGGCCCGGCGCCAGGGGGTGGTCTCCAGGGCCACGTCATCCGGGGGCAGCTCGGGCAGGGCCTCCTCCATCAGCTTGTCAAAGTCGCGGTCAGTCATAGCCTTCACCTCCCAGCTTTTCCCGCAGGTCTTTACGGATCCGATACAGCCGCCCCTCCACCGCCCGCTGGGTCAGGCCCAGCTCGGCGGCGATCTGGGCGGTGGACTGCCGGTAGTAGTATTTCCGGTAGAACAGCAGCCGGTCCCCCTGTTCCAGCTCTATCAGCGCCCGGCGCAGGCTGTCCCACCGCTCCTGCTGAAGGACATGCTCCTCCGGCGTGGGTCCCGGGGCGGGCATGTGCTCCGTCAGCGGAACGTCCTCCGTCCGGCCGCCCCGGGCCCGGTTCAGGGCCACGCTGCGGGCCACCGCCGTCAGCCAGGCCGTCCAGCGGCCCCGCTGGGGGTCGTAGGTGTCGATCTTCTCCCACACCCGCATGGCGGCCTCCGACAGGCAGTCCTCCCGGTCGTGCTCCCCAGACAGGATGGGGGCGATGATGTAGCGCATCAGCGGCCCGTAGTGCTTCAGCAGTGCCGCCGCCCCCGCCTCGTCCCGGCTGCGCAGCAGGCGGACGATCTCGTCCTCCTTCACGGCGCCACCTCCTTTTGTCTCTTTCTGCCCTATTATACACGCCCCCGGGGGAAAACCCACGAAAATTTCTTCCTTTCTCCGGCCCCCTGTGCTATACTGGGGAAAACCGGGGCCGCGGCCCCATAACAGGAAGGAGAACCCCCTATGAAGCTTGCCATCGTGGGCGGCGGCCAGCTGGGCCGCCAGCTGTTCAAGGCCAGCCGCTGTCAGCGCATGATCCTGGGCACCAAGCCCCAGTGCCCCGCCGGACTGGAGGGGGCGGAGCTGGGCTATTCCACCGACCTGTCCGCCGCCGCCGGGTGCGATGTGGTGGCCGTGGCCATCCCCCCCGCGGCCTGCCCCCAGGTGCTGGAGGAACTGTGCGCCGCCCTGCCCGCCGGCACCGTGGTGCTGAACTTCCCCACCAAGTGGGCCATGCCCAAAGAGCTGTATGAGCGCTACCCCGATCTGAAGCTGCTGGAGAGCAAGCTGCTGGGCTCCGCCGTGGGGCTGGAGCGGGGGCTGGAGGGCCTTGTGGTGCTCAGCCAGACCGACCCCGCCACCGAGCAGCTGGTGAAGGACTGCATGCCCGGGCTGGATTTTACCGTGGGCGCCTGGGACAAGGTGCCCTATCTGAACGCCGAGGCCAGCCGCGCCGTGCTGACCGCCGCGGTGCAGCTGGAGAAAAAGCTGACGGCGGAGGGCTTCCCCCAGGAGGAGATCAAGACCCTGATGGGCGGCCTGATGCCCGGCATCCTGATCTCTTACCGCAACGACACCCTGGGCGGCTTCGGCAAGGAAATCGTCCGCTCTTTGAAGGCGTAAGGACCGGAGGATAGAACGGGGCCGCTCCCTTATAAAAAGGGGAGCGGCCCCGTTTTGCCCCTGTGCCCGGGGGCGCGGGCGTAAAGATCCCGGGAAAGACCGGGGCCAAATATGAATAAATCTTGACATGAGAGCCGTCAGCCTTTACAATGTACAAAGGACAAATATGAAAAACTTTGGGGATGTTTTTCAATTGTCGCAGAGGCGCGCGGCTCCTGTGCCCGCGGCTTCCTGCGGCTGATTTTATGCTGTCTGGACCGGCGGCGCGCCCCGGCCGCCGGACTGAAACGAATAGACCCTTTGCCGGGCCGGGGGCGCCCGTATTTTGAGATCCGGAGGTGCGACAAGAAGTAAAATGTTACCTTATATCATTGGAGCTGTCATCGGC
>CAVJLQ010000182.1:0-1860 GCA_963650435.1 Alloprevotella sp.
CCCCAGAGGGCCCCGGGGCCCCGGCGGCCCCAGACCCGGCGGGCCCGGCTCCCGTCCCGGCGGCGGAAGCAGCTTTAACGGCTTCTCCGGCCCCAGGAACGGCGGCAGCCGTCCCGGCGGCTCCTCCGGTTCCTTCCGTGGAGGCGGCTTCGGCGGCAGCCGTGGCGGCGGCTTTGGCGGCGGCGGCAGCCGGCCCAGCAGCGGCGGCTCCTTCCGGGGCGGCGGCTTTGGCGGCGGCAGCCGCGGTGGTGGGTTCGGCGGCGGCCGCGGAGGCGGCTTTGGCGGCGGTGGCAGCCGGGGCGGTGGCTTCCGGTAAAAGAGACTAAAATGATCCCGCGGGGTTCCGCGGGATCATTTTTCCTGTGAAACAGTGATCAGAAACAGAAAGGCGAATCGGACATGAACCGGAGCGAACGGAAAACGAGGATCGCGGAAGTATGGCGGCTGAGCCTGCCCGCCATCCTCACCCAGATCACCACCATCGCCATGCAGTATATCGACTCCGCTATGGTGGGAGCCCTGGGGGCCAACGCCTCCGCCGCCATCGGGCTGGTGTCCAGCAGCACCTGGCTGTTCAACGGGGTGACCTATGCAGTGGCGGCGGGCTTTTCCGTACAGGCGGCCCACCGCATCGGCGGACGGGACGACGCCGGGGCCAGAGCCGTGGTGCGCCACGGTCTGGGAACGGCCATCCCTCTGGCCCTGCTCATGTGTCTGCTGGGCCTGGGGATCGGCGGGGCGCTGCCCCACTGGCTGAAGGGCGACCCGGCGATCTGCGGGGATGCCTCCGCCTACTTCCGCACCTTTGCCCTGATGCTGCCCTTCTCCCAGGTGTCGGTGCTCAGCTCCTCCTTCCTGCAGTGCGGCGGGGATATGGTCACGCCCAGTGCGCTCAACGCGGTCATGTGTCTGCTGGATGTATTCTTCAACTGGCTGCTGATCCCCCGGTTCGGCGTTCTGGGAGCGGGGATGGGGACGGCCCTGGCCTGCGCGGTGGTCAGCCTGCTGATGACCTGGTGCTGCTGCGTGCGGGATCCCCGGCTGCATCTGAGGAGGGGAGAGCGGTGCACCTTCGACGGCGAGATCCTGAAAACCGCCTTCCGCATCGGCCTTCCGATGGCGGTGCAGGAGGTGGCGATGAACGGGGCCATGGTGGCCTCCACCCGGATCATCGCCCCCCTGGGGCCGGCGGCCATTGCGGCCAACTCCTTCGCCGTGACGGCGGAGAGCCTGTGCTACATGCCGGGGTACGGCATCGGCGCGGCGGCGGCCGCTCTGGTGGGCCGGTGTGTGGGGGCGGGCGACGCAAAGAACGCCCGGGCCTACGGCGGGGTGTGTACCGCCATGGGGGCGGTCTTTATGGGAGGCACCGGCCTTGCCATGATGCTGCTGTGCCCCCTTGTGTTCCGGATACTCACCCCGGATCCCGCCGTGCGGGCGCTGGCCGCCCAGGTGCTCCGCCTGGAGCTGCCGGCAGAGCCGCTGTTCGGCGTATCCATTGTGGCGGCGGGGGTGCTGCGGGGGGCGGGGGACACCTTTGTGCCCGGACTGCTGAACCTGATCAGCATCTGGGGCATGCGCATCGGCCTGTCCCTGGTGCTGGTGGGCCCCCTGGGCCTGCGGGGCGTGTGGATCGCCATGGGGGTGGAGCTGTGCGTGCGGGGGCTGCTGATGCTGCTGCGCCAGCGCACCTCGAAGTACTATGAACGGGTACACGGGCAGAAGAACCCTCAATAAGCATACGAACAGCGCCCCCGCCAAAGGCGGGGGCGCTGTTCGTATGCTAAAAATTCAGTGATTTTCGTAGGGCAGGCCGGCCAGGTACCGCCGGGCCAGGTCGAAGGCGTGGTGGGCGGTGTG
>CAVJLQ010000182.1:1924-4937 GCA_963650435.1 Alloprevotella sp.
CAGTGATTCTCGTAAGGCAGGTCGGCCAGATACCGCCGGGCCAGGTCGAAGGCGTTGTGGGCGGTGTGGGTGCGCTGGCGCTGGCGCATGGGGCGGTCACTCAGCTTCAGGGGCCGGACATAGCTGCCCTCGGGGGTGGCGATGGCCACGAACATGGTGCCGATCTCGTGGCCCCGGTCGTCCCTGTCCGGCCCGGCCACGCCGGTGGTGGACAGGGCGATGTCACAGCCCAGCAGCTTCCGGGCGCCCTCCGCCATAGCCAGGGCCACCTCGGCGGACACGGCGCTCTTCTCCTCCAGCACGGCGGGGGAGACGCCCAGCACCTTCTCCTTGACCTCGTTGGTGTAGGCCACGATGCCCCCCTTGAACATCTGGGAGGAGCCGGGCAGGTCGGTAAAGCGCTTGGCCACCAGGCCGCCGGTGCAGCTCTCCGCCGTGCCCAGGGTCAGGCCCTTCTCCTTCAGTCCGGCGAAGACCACCTCCTCCAGAGAGGATACGTCCACCCCGTAGACCAGGGGGCCGAAGTGCCCCTTCAACTGCTCCACCGCGGGCAGCAGCAGGGCCTGGGCCTGCTCCATGGTGGCCGCCTTGGCGGTCACCCGCAGCTCGCACTCCCCCTCCTTGGCGTAGGGGGCCAGGGTGGGGTTGGTCATGGCGTTCATCTGCTCCCGCAGCTGGGCCTCCATGGCGGACTCGCCGATGCCGAACAGCTTCAGAGTGTGGGAGGCGATGACCCCCTCGGAGAAGCGGGCCAGATAGGGCACCGCCCGCTCGTAGAACATGGGGCGGCACTCGCTGGGGGGGCCGGGCAGCATGATGACGTGGACGCCCTCCGCCTCGAAGGCGCAGCCTGGGGCGGTGCCCCAGTCGTTGTCCAGCACGGTGCAGCCCTCGGGCAGCATGGCCTGCTGCAGGTTGTTGTCCGTCATCCTCCGGCCGGTGCGGGTAAAATAGGAGCGGATGCGCTGGGCCGACTCCTCATGGAACACCAGCTTCTTGCCGAAGGCGTCGGCCAGGACGTTCTTGGTCAGGTCGTCGCAGGTGGGCCCCAGGCCGCCGGTGGTGATGATGATGTCCGCCCGCTTTTTCGCGATGGCCACGGCCTCGCGGGCCCGCTGGGGATTGTCCCCCACCACGGTGTGGTAGTATACGTTCAGCCCCAGGGCGGACAGCCCCTGGGACAGCATCTGCGCGTCGGTGTTGGCGATGTTGCCCAGCAGCAGCTCGGTGCCCACGGACAGCAGCTCGACGGTATGAGACATGAAAACGGCCTCCTTGTTTCTTTTTGTGCCCCCATTATAGTCCCGCCGGGGGTGGGGCGCAAGGGCTTACTTCCCGGCCGGGGGCACCATGGTCAGGGAGATGCGCCCCCGCTTCTCGTCTACCTCGGTCACCCAGACGGTGACCACGTCCCCCACGGACAGCAGCTCAGAGGGGTGGCGCACCCGCCGGGGCAGCTTGGAGATGTGCACCAGCCCGTCCTGGTGGACGCCGATGTCCACGAACACGCCGAAGTCGATGACATTGCGCACAGTGCCCTTCAGCTCCATGCCCGGCTTCAGATCCTTGGCCTCCATCACGTCGGTGCGCAGGATGGGGGCGGGCAGCTCGTCCCGGGGGTCCCGGCCGGGCTTCATCAGCTCCTTGACGATGTCCGCCAGGGTGGGGGCGCCCGCCCCGCAGCTCTGAGCCAGTTCGGCATAGCCGATGGCCTCCGCCTTGGCCTTCAGGCCGGCGATGGCCCCGGCCTTCACGTCGGCCAAAGTATAGCCGCACTGGGCCAGCAGGGCCTCGGCGGCCTTGTAGCTCTCTGGGTGGACGCCGGTGTTGTCCAGGACAGACCTGCTCTCCGGGATGCGCAGAAAGCCGGCGCACTGCTCAAAGGCCTTGGGCCCCAGCTTGGGCACCTTTTTCAGCTGGGAGCGGGCGGTGAAGGGGCCGTTCTCCTCCCGGTAGAGGACGATGTTCTTAGCGGTGGTGCCGTTCAGGCCGGACACCCGCTGGAGCAGGGAGGGGGAGGCGGTGTTGGCGTCCACCCCCACGGCGTTGACGCAGTCCTCCACCACGCCGTTCAGGGCCTCGTCCAGGCGCTTCTGGGGCATGTCGTGCTGATACTGGCCCACGCCGATGGCCTTGGGGTCGATCTTCACCAGCTCGGCCAGGGGGTCCTGCAATCGCCGGGCGATGGACACCGCCGAGCGCAGGTTCACGTCGAACTGGGGGAACTCCTCCGCCGCCAGCTTGCTGGCGGAGTAGACTGAGGCCCCCGCCTCGCTGACGATCATATAGGACACGCCGCCGCCCACCCTGCGGATCAGCTCCACGGTCATCTGCTCCGTCTCCCGGCTGGCGGTGCCGTTGCCGATGGCGATGTGCTGCACATGGTGCCTGCGGATCAGGGCGGCCAGCTTGTCGATGCACTCCAGCTTCTGCCGCTGGCCATAGGTGGGATAGACCACCGTGGTGTCCAGCACCTTGCCCGTGGGGTCCACCACGGCCACCTTGCAGCCCATGCGGTAGCCGGGATCCAGACCCATGGTCACCTTGCCCTTCACCGGGGGCTGCATCAGCAGGGGGCGCAGGTTCAGGGCGAAATTGTGGATGGCCCCCTCGTCCGCCTGCTCGGTGAGATAGCTGCGGATCTCCCGCTCCAGAGAGGGCCAGATGAGCCGCTCCAGGGCGTCCTCAGCGGCGTCCTTCACAAATTCCATGGCCGCGCTGCCGGGCACCACCACCGCCCGGCGGACCATGGGCAGCAGCCGCTCCCGGTCCTCCAGTACGGTGACGGAGAGCTTGTCCTCCCGCTCGCCCCGGTCCATGGCCAGGATCTGGTGGCCCTGGAGCCGGGAGATCGGCTGCTGAAAATCGTAGTACAGGCGGTAGACCGTGTCCTCCTCTGTGGCGGCCTTAGACACCAGCTTCCCCTGGCGCAGGGTGTGCTCCCGCAGGGCCTTGCGGATGGCGGCATCGTCGCTGATCCACTCCGCCGCGATGTCGTGGGCCCCCTGTAGGG
>CAVJLQ010000183.1:0-10675 GCA_963650435.1 Alloprevotella sp.
CATCGGGGGCAGCGACACCCTGCCTGCCCCCCTGAGCCGGGAGGAGGAGGGGGCTCTCATCGCCCGCCTGGAGCAGGGGGACGACCAGGCCCGGAACCTGCTCATCGAGCACAACCTGCGGCTGGTGGTGTACATCGCCCGGCGGTTTGAGAACACCGGCATCAACATCGAGGATCTGATCTCCATCGGCACCATCGGCCTGATCAAGGCGGTGGGCACCTATCAGCCCGCCAAGAACATCAAGCTGGCCACCTACGCCTCCCGGTGCATCGAAAATGAGATCCTCATGCACCTGCGCAAGACCTCATCCCAGAAGCTGGAGCTGTCCTTCGACGAGCCGTTGAACGTGGACTGGGACGGCAACGAGCTGCTGCTGTCCGATGTGCTGGGCACCGACGGGGATATGGTCATGCGTCCGATCGAGGCCGACGTGGACCGCCAGCTGCTGCGCCAGGCCATGGAGCAGCTGAGCGGCCGAGAGCGGGAGATCATCACCCTGCGCTTTGGCCTGGACGGGCGTGGGGAGCGCACCCAGAAGGAGGTGGCCGACCGCCTTGGCATCTCCCAGTCCTACATCTCCCGGCTGGAAAAGCGCATCATGGCCCGGCTGAAGAAGGAAATGGTCAAAATGATGTGAAAAAGAGCGCCCATAGGGCGCTCTTTTCAAATCAGAGCTGCTTTTTCCGGCCTTCTCATCAGGCTGTAATATCGTTTCCAGCAGGCCAGGCTGTGAAGAGGGACATCCTGCCCATGGACCTGGACACATCCGGTGATATCTTCTGTCTCCAGGGGGCAGTCGAAGCTCACGCCGTCCTTTACAATGACCATCCCGGCCATAAGATCCAGCTCGACGCCGTCGATGATATATTCCTCAAAGACCTTGGTGCGGTAGCCGGTGTTGGGGCGGGACGGCCGGCGTGTGCCCAGCGCGGACAGGATGTCGCCGGCTCTGGCGGCATCCTCTTCCGTGACCATCAGGTCGATGTCGTGGAACGTATCAGCCTTTCCGTGGAAGAACAGCAGGAGAGAGGCACCCACCGCCCAGGTGATATGCGCGCCGTTGAGCTGACGGGCGACGGCTGCCAGCACGTCCAGCTTATGGGAAAGTTCGTCCATAGGGGCCTCCTGCTGTCAAACCGGCGACAGATCCGCCTGCCGCCGCAGCAGGGACAGGGGGGGCACCTGCCGGGGCAGCTTCATGCGGAACACGGTCTGGGGGGTGCGGACCTGATCCATAGGTGCGCCCTCGGCATCCCACAGGGCCTGGGCTGTAATGCTCTGAGGCTTTACGTCTGGGCCTACCAGCTCCAGCCGGTCGCCCACGGAGAATTTGTTGTTCAGGGTGAGGGTGGCGGTGCCGTCGCTCTCGCAGGAGAGCACCTTAGCCACGATCTGCCAGTCTCGGACGTAGCGGGAGTTCTCAAAATACTGCCCGGGCTGGCCGTAGAAGAAGCCGGTGGAGTAGTGCCGGTGGCTGATGTGCTCCACCTCGTCCCGCCACACGGGATCCAGGGGGATGCCGGCGGCGTGGGCGTCGATGGCGTGGCGGTAGGCCCCGGTGACGATGGCGGCGTAATAGGCGCTCTTGGCCCGGCCCTCCAGCTTCAGGCTGTCCAGCCCGGCGTCCATCAGCTCCCCCACATGGTCGATCATGCACATATCCCTGGAGTTCATGATGTAGGTGCCCTTCTCGTCCTCGTACACCGGGAAGAACTCTCCGGGGCGCTTCTCCTCCATCAGGGCGTACTGGTAGCGGCAGGGCTGGGCGCAGGCGCCCCGGTTGGAGTCCCGCCCCGTCATGTAGTTGGACAGCAGGCAGCGGCCGGAGTAGCTGACGCACATGGCCCCGTGGGCAAAGACCTCCATCTCCAACGCCTTGGGGGCCTTGGCCCGGATCTCACGGATCTCGTCCAGGCTCAGCTCCCGGGCCAGAATGATCCGCTTGGCCCCCAGGTCGTACCAGGCCCGGGCGGAGACATAGTTGACGATGCTGGCCTGGGTGGAGATATGGCACTCCACCTTGGGGGCGTATTTCTTGGCCAGGGACAGCACCCCAACGTCCGCCAGGATCACCGCGTCCGCGCCCACCTCGTTGAGATGCTCCAGCCACTCCGGCAGGCGGGCGGCCTCCTCGTTCCGGGGCATGGTGTTGCAGGTGACGTGGACCCGCACCCCTCTGCTGTGGCACAGTGCCACGGCGGACTTCAGCTCCTCCGGGGAGAAATTGCCCGCGAAGGAGCGCATCCCGAAGGTGTTGCCCGCCAGATAGACGGCGTCCGCCCCATAGGCCACCGCCATTTTCAGCCGCTCCATGTCCCCGGCGGGGGCCAGCAGCTCAATTTTCTCTCTCATGGGATCCTCCTATATAAATTTCCCGCCCTTATGGGCGGGAAATTTGGTTTTGATCACATCAGTACCGCTTCTGGGTGGCCATGAAGGACTGCATCTCGCTGTAGGTCTTGAAGAAGTGGTGCACATTGTCGTCCCCCAGGACGTAGTAGAAGTAGCCGGTCTTTTCCGGATCCATGGCCGCCTGGATGGCCTTCAGGCCGGGGCTGGCGATGGGGCCGGGGGGCAGGCCCTTGTACTTGTAGGTGTTATAGGGGGAGTCGATCTGTTTGTCCGCCTCCACGGGCACCCGGCCGCCGTTGATATAAGTCAGGGTGGCGTCGATCTGCAGCAGGCCCACGGTCTCCGCCGTGGGGTTGTTCAGGCGGTTGTAGATGACCGAGGCGATGCGCTTCTGGTCGGTGCCGTCGGTCTCACGCTCGATGAGGGAGGCGACGGTCAGCACCTCGTGGATGGTCTTGCCGCTCTTTTCCACCTGGGCGCGCATCTCGTCGGTGAACACCTCGTCAAAGCGCACCAGCATCTTGTTGATGACGTACAGGGCGCTGTGGGGCGTGGTGAACTCATAGGTGTCGGGGAAGAGGTAGCCCTCCAGCCGGGAGGGGTCCCCCAGGGGGATGTCCTGCAGGAAGGAGAAGGCGTAGTCGTGGTCGGCGGCCATTTCGTTCAGATCCTCCACGCTGGCCACGTTGTTGTCCTCCAGCAGCTGGAAGATCTGGGCCACGGTATAGCCCTCAGGAATGGTCACGTTGACCTTGGCCTTGGTGGAGGAGCTCCAGCTCATGCCGGAGATCAGCGCCCGGTAGTCCATGTCGGTATTCAGGGTGAAGGAACCGGCGATGATCTTGTTCTTCCCGTGGGTGAGGGAGGAGAACAGGCCGAACAGCCCCCTGTACTGGATCAGCCCCTTCTCCTTCAGCAGCCGGGACACCTGGCCCACATCGGCGGTGCCGTCCTCCCGGATCATTTCCTGGGTAATGGTGACGGTCTCCTCCTTATAGGTCTTGTTCAGGGCCAGCACGTCGTTGGCGGCGATCCAGCCCAGACAGGCCAGCAGGGCGGACACGCCGATGACCACGATGACATACATCATGGCAAAGCCCATGGCGCGGCCGCTGGAGCGGCGGCGCTGGGGGCGGGGGCGGTCGTCGTAGCGGCCGCTGTCCTGGGGGCGGCTTCTTCTTTCCTGTGCCATTGGGTCAGCTCCTAACAAATAAAGTGGGCGCGCCCTGTCACCGGGGACGGGGGGCGGCCATAGTATAAGGCAGAACGGGCGGGGAGGACCCCCGGCCCAGACATGCGAGGTGAAACGAAATGTGTTGTGGGAATAACGGCTGGGGCGGCTGCGGCTGCCTGTGGATCATCATCCTGATCATCATCCTGCTGTGCTGCTGCGGCGGCTGCGGGAACGGGTGCGGCTGCGACAACGGCTGCGGGTGCGGCAACAACTGCGGCTGCGGCTGCTGAGCGGGATACACAGGACCGGGGGACGGGGCAAAGCCCCGTCCCTCAGCTTGTCGAAAGACTTTTCGCCAAGCTGAGCAAGATCTCAGAGCTTTATAAAGGTTTTGAGATCTTATGATCAAAAACGAGAGTCACCCTTCCTGGGTCTCTTTCGTATACTATCTTCCTTCCCGTATCTTTGCGTACAGCTGCTTTATCGATAGCTCCGTACTTTCGCAGTTTCCGAGCGTCAGGGCAGGACGCGGGTCTCGGTGAGCACCACGTCTACAGGGCAGTCGTGGGCCTCGGCGGGCACCTTGTCCTGAAGGATGGCGTCCCGGCACATACATACGGTGGGGCAGGGATGGGCCTCCAGCCAGCGGTCATAGTAGCCGCCGCCCTGGCCCAGACGCATGCCCTGCTTGTCGCAGCACACGGCGGGGATCATCACAAGGTCGATCTCCTCCGGGGCGATGAGGGGGCAGCTCTCGTCGGGCTCCCGGATGCCATAGGGGCCGGCGGCCATCCGCTCCCGGGTGGTGAACTGGCGCAGCTCCATCTGCCGCTGGGGCATGGTGCGGGGCAGAGCCACCCGCTTTCCCGCTGCGGTCAGCAGCTCCACCAGGCGGCCGGTGTCCGGCTCGCGCACATGCATCCCCCAGAAGGCGAAGATGGTGCGGGCGTTTTTCACCTGGGACAGCTCTAAAAAGCGCCGGAACAGGGCGTCGTCGCTCACGCGGCGCTCCTGGTCGCTCATGGCGTCCAGCTTGGCGCGCACCGCGGCGCGCAGGGCGGCCTTTTCTTCAGCGACATTGTGTCGTACCTCCTCGGCTTTTTCTGCTCCGGCCAGGACCTTTACCAGCTCCAGGCCGAAGTCGAAGGCGGAGCCGGCGGCGCGGCCGGTGATCGTGGCGCCGTCTGTGACCACAGACGCGCCGGTGTGACGGGCCCCGGCCAGCTTTCCCTCAAGTCCGGGGAAGCAGACGGCCCGCTTCCCCTCCAGCAGGCCCCAGCGGGCCAGCAGGGTGGGGGCGGCGCAGATGGCGGCGATGGGGATGCCCTGGGCGGCGGCCAGACGGATCAGCTGCTCCACCTGGGGGCAGCAGGCCAGGTTTTCCACCCCGCGCCCTCCGCCGGGCAGCACCAGCATCTCCGCGTCCTCCAGCTCCACCTGGGGCAGCTCCATGTCCGGCAGCACGGCGATGCCGTGGCCGCCCGCCACCGGGCCGCGCTCTGTGCCCACCAGGGCGGTGTCGATGCCCGCCCGGCGCAGCAGGTCGGCGGGGACAAGGGCCTCGGCCTCTTCAAAGCCGGGGGCCAGGAAAATGTATACCATAAAGCCCTCCTCTCAGATCAGGGGCTGGACAAGCGTCCAGATCTGCTGGTGGATCTCCTCAATAGAGCGCAGCTCACCCCGGCTGTTGACACAGGGGATCACCGTCCAGCCCAGGATCTCGGCGGCCTGTAAAGCGCTCTCCCTGCACAGGGCCAGGTACTTGGTATCCAGCTCGTGGATGTCCGCCTTGGTGTGGGTGGCCGCCTCGCGGCTGCGCAGCAGCTCCACGGACTTCGCCGTGGGCATGTCCAGATACAGCACCAGATCCGCCCGGGGCAGGCCCAGCTTGTCATGCTCAAAGTCGTCCAGCCAGCGCAGGAAGGCGGGGCGCTTTTCGGGGCTGCACTTGGCCCCCTGGTGGACGGCATTGGAGGTGGTGTACCGGTCGGTGAGGATCAGCCCCCCGTCCCGGTAGTAGTCCCCCCAGTCCTGCTTGAGAGAGGCGTAGCGGTCTACGGCGTAGAAGGCGGAGGCGGCGTAGGGGTTCACATCCCCGGGCTCTCTGCCGAGCTCCCCTCCCAGATACATGCGGATCAGGGCGGAGGAGGGCTGCTCATACCGGGGGAACACCAGCTGGCGGAAGGGCTTGCCCTCCTGGCTGACCCGGCCGCACAGCCGTTTGAACTGGGTGGACTTGCCGGAGCCGTCCGTCCCCTCGAATACGATGATCTTGCCGGACATTCAGCCCTCCTCCTTCCTGCCGGACAGGCGCTGTCCCGCGGCCTTTACCAGCACCAGGGGCAGCTTGGCCATGCGGCCGATGCGCCGGGGCTCCTTCTTCAGGCGGTAGGCCCACTCCAGCCCCAGCTTCTGCCAGGCCTCCGGCGCGCGCTCGATGTTGCCCGCGAACACGTCCAGGGCGCCCCCCAGACCGATGGCCAGCTTGGCGCCGGTGGACGGGCCGTACTGGGCCATCCACTTCTCCTGCTTCGGGGCGCCCAGACAGACGAACATCAGGTCGGGCCTGGCCTGGGCCGCCTGCTGGGCGGCCTGGGCGTCGTCCTTGAAGTAGCCGTCCTGGGTGCCGCACAGGACGATATGGTGATACTGGGCCAGAATGCGGCGGCCCGCCTCCTCGGCCACGCCGGGCTTGGCCCCCAGCAGATACAGGCGGCCGCCCAGGTAGTCCAGGGTGGACAGCATGGCGCTGGCAAAGTCGATGCCGGGCACCCGCTCCTTCAGGGGGCGGCCCAGCAGCTTGGCGGAGTAGATGACCCCGATGCCGTCGGGCAGCACCAGGTCGGCCCCGTTGAGCAGAGCCCGGAACTGCTCGTCCTTTTCGGCGGCCAGCAGAAATTCCGGGTTGGGGGTGACCACATAGTGGAAGGTGTCAGAGGTCAGAAATTCCTTGCCCCGCTGGGCGGCCTCCTGCATGGTCAGGTCGTCAAACAGAACGCCCAATATATTTTCTTTCAAGTGCTTCACTCCAATGATCCGGGAAAAATTTCTATACAGCGCCCATTTTAGCACATGGCAGGGAAAAAGTCTATGAAAAAGCGATGAAGATTTCGCGTCCTGCTTGACCGTTCCGGGCGTGTAGGGCATAATGGAAGCAAGAAAGAGGGGGTTCGCTATGGATTTTTACGGTACACTGGGGGCATCCTGCCGGGATGAGGAGACCCTGTATCAGATGTTTCGGGCGGGTATGACCGGCGCGCGGCTGAACCTGTCCCATACCGACTTAGAGGCCGGCGCGCCTATGCTGAACAGCCTGCACGCCGCCGCCCGCCGGGCGGGGGTAGAGCCCAAGCTGATCATCGACCTGCGGGGGCCGGAGCTGCGGGTGGGCGTCCTGTCCGGCCCCTTGAAGCTGCGGGAGGGGGCGGAGATCCTGATGGGGCGGGGCGGCATCCCCGTGACGGAGGCCACGCTGCGCTGCGCCCAGCCCGGGCGGGAGATGGCCCTGGACGACGGCGCTCTGCTCTTAAAGGTCCTGCGCCAGGGGAAGCAGACGATCCTGTGCCGGGTGATCCGGGGCGGGACGCTGAAAAGCAGAAAAAATCTGGCCATTCTGGGGGTAGAGCCCGACACCCCCGCCCTGACGGCGGAGGACCTGGAGGACCTGGACCGGGCGGGCCGGTGGGGCGTGACCCACATCCTGCAGCCCTTTGTCCGGGGGACAGAGGACCTGAACACGGTGCGGAAGGCCCTGGACGACCGGGGGCTGGGCCGGGTGAAGATCATGGCCAAGATCGAAAACCGCACGGGCCTTGCCAGAATGGAGCAGATCGCGGCTGAGGCGGACGAGGTGTGCATTGCCCGGGGGGACCTGGGCAACTCCATGGCCCTCTGGAAGCTGCCCCGGGTGCAGAAGGACATCGCCGCCTGCTGCCGGGCGGCGGAGCGGCCCTTCTGCCTGGTGACCCAGCTGCTGTGGTCTATGGAGCAGCGCCCAGTCCCCACCCGGGCCGAGGTGATGGACGTCTATAACGGTGTGCTGGACGGGGCGGCCTCCCTGATGCTCACCGGCGAGACCGCCGTGGGCCGCTATCCCGTTCAGGTCATGGACTATCTGGTGCGCACCGCCCGGACCGCCCTTGAATAGACGGGAAATTTCTGCTATACTATTATGCCAACTGCCGGCGATGCCGGAGAACGGGGGTCTTTACCATGAAACTGATGGCACTGGACGGAAATTCCATTGTGAACCGTGCCTTTTACGGGGTCAGCCAGAACCTGACCACCCGGTCGGGCCAGCCCACCAACGCGGTGCTGGGCTTTCTGAACATCCTGAACAAGCAGCTGGAGGACAGCAGGCCCGACGCCCTGTGCGTCACCTTCGACCGCAAGGCCCCCACCTTCCGCCACCTGGCCTATGAGGGCTATAAGGCCCAGCGCAAGGGGATGCCCGAGGAGCTGGCCAGCCAGATGCCCATTCTGAAGGACGTGCTGTCCGCCATGAACATCCCCATGTACGAGCTGGACGGCTGGGAGGCGGACGACCTGCTGGGCACCATCGCCGCCAAGGACACCGCCGCCGGGTGGGACACGGAGATCGTCACCGGGGACAAGGACTCCCTGCAGCTGATCGGCGACCGCACCACCGTCCGCCTGGTGTCCACCCGCATGGGACAGACCACCACCAAGGAGATGACGCCGGAGACCTTCCGGGCGGCCTACGGCTTCGACCCCATCCATATCATCGACCTGAAGGCCCTCATGGGGGACAGCTCCGACAATATCCCCGGGGTGAAGGGCATCGGGGAAAAGACCGCCATGGCCCTGCTGGCCCAGTACCCTGCCATCGACGACCTGTACGACCACCTGAACGAACTGGGCCTGAAGCCCGCCGCTCTGAAAAAACTGACCGAGGGGGAGACGGACGCCCGCATGTCCTATGACCTGGCCACCATCCACACCGACGCCCCCATCGACTTCAAGCCGGAGGACTGTCTCCGCCGGGAGGTGGACAACGCCCGGCTGTATCAGCTGTTCCTGGACCTGGAGTTCTCCAAGCTCATTGACAAATACCACCTCACCGCCCCCCAGGGGGAGGGACAGGTCGAGGAGAAGGCGGAGCTCGCCTGCACCTGCACCAGCGAGACGGTCGCCGACCGGGCCCGCATGGAGGAGCTGCTGGCCCTGTGGCGCACCAAGGAGCGGGTGGACGTGCTGGCCCTGCCCTCTCTGGACGTGGTGTGCGTGGAGTGCTGGCTGTCCCCGGAGGAGAGCCACGCCGCCATTGTCCGGGCGGACAGCCTGGACTGCTACAACGACTTTTTGAGGGGGCTGTTCGCCCCCGACATCAAAAAGGCGGCCCACGGGGTGAAGGCCCTGTGCCGCGCCCTGCTGGAGGAGGGCATCGCCCCCGGCGGCTTTGTGTTCGACACGGAGGTGGCCGCCTATCTCCTGGCCCCCACCGACGGCAGCTACGACCTGGAGAAGCTGGGGCTGACCTACTATAACCACCAGTTCGCCAAGGCGTCCGACTACCTGAACGAGGGGGCCTTCGGCCCCCTGGCCGACCTGGCCGTCTCCTGCGGGGCCCTCATGTCCCACTGCGCTCTGATCGGCGCCCTGGTGGATACCCTGACCCAGCGGCTGAAGGAGCTGGATATGTGGGAGCTGTATCAGACCGTGGAGCTGCCCCTGTGCACCGTGCTGGCGGAGATGGAGACCGAGGGCTTCCTCATCGACCGGAAGGCCCTGGCGGAGTTCGGGGAAATGCTGTCCGGCCGCATCGACCAGGCCCAGGCCGGAATCTACGAGCTGGCGGGGGAGACCTTCAACATCAACTCCACCCAGCAGCTGGGCCGGGTGCTGTTCGAGGTGCTGGGCCTGCCCCCGGTAAAAAAGACCAAGACGGGCTACTCCACCAACGCCGAGGTGCTGGACAAGCTGCGGGGCCAGCACCCCATCATCGAAAAAATCCTGGAGTACCGCCAGCTGACCAAGCTGAAATCCACTTACGCCGACGGGCTGGGTAAAGTGATCGCGCCTGACGGCCGCATCCACACCAGCTTCCAGAATACGGTCACCGCCACCGGGCGGCTGTCCTCCACCGAGCCCAATCTGCAGAACATCCCCGTGCGCACCGAGCTGGGGGCCCAGCTGCGGAAGATGTTCGTGGCCCCTAAGGGCCGGGTGCTGGTGGACGCGGACTACTCCCAGATCGAGCTGCGCCTGCTGGCCTGCATGGCCCGGGACCAGGCCATGATCGACGGCTTCAACCACGGGGAGGACGTGCACACCATCACCGCCTCCCAGGTGTTCGGCGTGCCCATGGAGGAGGTCACCCCCCTCATGCGCCGCTCCGCCAAGGCGGTGAACTTCGGCATCGTGTACGGCATCTCTGCCTTCTCCCTGTCCCAGGACATCGGGGTCACCGTGGCCCAGGCCAAGGAGTATATGGAGAAGTACTTCCAGCACTACTCCGGCGTCCGGGCCTATATGGACCATGTGGTGGAGCAGGCCCGGGAGGACGGCTATGTGACCACCCTGTTCGGCCGCCGCCGCTGGGTGCCGGAACTGAAGTCCTCCAACTTCAACACCCGCTCCTTCGGCGAGCGGGTGGCCCTGAACGCCCCCATCCAGGGCACCGCCGCCGACATCATCAAGCTGGCCATGATCCGGGTGCGGGACCGCCTGCGGGCCGAGGGGCTGGAGGGCCGCTTGGTGCTCCAGGTCCACGACGAGCTGATCGTGGAGTGCCCGGAGGGGGAGGCCCAGCGGGTCTGCGCCCTGGTGAAGGAGGAGATGGAGTCCGTGGCGGCCCAGCGCCTGCCCGTGCGCCTGCTGGCGGAGACGGCGGCGGGGGAGAGCTGGGCGGAGGCCCACTGACTCGTCGCAAAGTACGCTTCATTCGGAACATCCGCAGGCGGATATTCCTCATTGCGCTCCCTTGCTCCTCGTCTCCAAACCGGACCCGCTGACGCTGGGCTTCGGTTTGGGAGGGACGGGGGAGACGAAGTGCGCTCGATTTTGAAGGGGCGGCAAATCGGAATTTGAAGAGGTAGTTAAGATGAAAGACGGAAAACACCCAAACCCCAATACCATCCATCCAATTGCAGGGTATGATAAAGAAATATATGTGAAGCCGACGATCAC
>CAVJLQ010000184.1:0-6598 GCA_963650435.1 Alloprevotella sp.
AGGAGCTGAAGTTCGTCAAGGACGTGGTGGTCAAGACCGCCGATGAGGAGC
Organism: Alloprevotella sp.; assembly: GCA_963650435.1. GTDB lineage: Bacteria > Bacillota > Clostridia > Oscillospirales > Oscillospiraceae > Lawsonibacter. Next base: position 52 of record CAVJLQ010000184.1, read on the forward strand.
TGGCCGCCGCCGGTATGAACATGAAGTACCTGGTGGGCACCATGATCGAGATCCCCCGCGCCGCGCTGACCGCCGATCAGATCGCCACCGAGGCTGAGTTCTTCTCCTTCGGCACCAACGACCTGACCCAGATGACCTTCGGCTTCAGCCGCGACGACGCCGGCAAGTTCCTGCCCTCCTACTACGACAACAAGATCTACGAGAGCGATCCCTTCGCCCGTCTGGACCAGGTCGGCGTGGGCAAGCTGGTGGATATGGCCTGCAAGATGGGCCGCGCCACCCGCCCCGACATCCATCTGGGCATCTGCGGCGAGCACGGCGGCGATCCCTCCTCCGTGGAGTTCTGCCACAAGGTGGGCCTGGACTATGTGTCCTGCTCCCCCTTCCGTGTGCCCATCGCCCGTCTGGCCGCCGCTCAGGCTGCCATCAAGGACATGAAGTAAGCGCTTCTATCCTCACGACTTCATCGCAAAACGCAAGCTCCCGGCCATCGGCCGGGAGCTTGCTTCTTTTGGATAGAGTGCCTGTCCGCGTGGGACCACTCGTATTTTGGGATGAAAAAGATCCCTCTGCCGTTGGCAGAGGGATCTTTTAGTATATCTCGTTCAGGCAGCCCCAGGCGTAGTCCAGATCCTCGAAGGGCAGCTCCGGTGTCAGGAAGAACCGCAGGGTCTCCCCCTCCTGCCGGGCACGCACCCCGCGCCGCTCCAGCTGGGTGCGCAGCCTGTCCGCGTCGTGCTCCGGAAAGGCGGCCAGCACCTGCCCCCGCTCCTGGTCAGCCAGCAGCACCTGGGGGCCGCCGGGCTCAAAGTCCTCCAGGCGGGCCTTCCAGTGCCTGGTCAGCCGGGCCAGCCGCGGGCTTCCCTCTCCCGTCCAGGGAACATCCATCTGCACCGTCCTCATAGTCTTGTCTCCAAAGGGGCCGTCACGGTAAAGCTCCCATCCTCCAGCTGCCGCAGCAGCGTGGGCAGCACTCGGGAGATCTGATCTCCCTCCAGTGTCAGATAGGCCGCGCGGCTCCGGCTGCCCAGGCTGCGGATCACGCCGCGGCTGAAGGCCGTGCCGCCCTGCCCCTGGGCAGGGCCGGCCCGCAGGGTATCCTGCCAGCAGATCCAGCCCCCCTGCTCCAGCCGCTCCCGCTGGTCCTTGGGGGCCAGCACCACCGCCGTGCGCTGACAGGCGGCCCGCTCCAGCTCCCGCTGCCCCTCCTCCAGCAGACGCGCCGTGGCCGCCGCGTCCTCGCCGCTGGCGGTCAGAGCGATCACATGGCCGGTGCCCGCCATACGGCGCACCTGGTCGTCCCACTCCCGGATCTGTTCGGGGGTGAGGAAGAACACGCCCAGCTTTCCCGCCCGGTCCATCAGGTCCAGCACGGCGGTCAGCTCCCCGCCGCTGGCGCAGCGAAAGCCCAGATACACCGCGGCGGCCGGCTTCTCCTCCGGGCTGTCATCGGGCTGGACCGGCTCCGGGTCCGGCGTGACCGGCGTAGTGGGCTTGGGATTCATCCGCTGGTTGTAGTCTCGCAGCCTGCGGCCGATCAGCTCTGTGGCCGCGTCGATGAACCGGGCATCGTCCAGGGCCACATCCTCGTTTTTCACCCGCACCAGATAGCCCTGATCCACCGTGGGCAGGACGTTATACGACCAGCTGAAGCCAAAAAACTCACACACCACGGCCACCGGGACGTATACCCGCCCCCCGCGGCTGATGGCCTGGGCGGCAAACTCCTCGCCGGTCAGGTCGCTGTAGCAGGTGCCCTCGTTCAGGTCGAACACCAGCATCTTCCTCAGGTTGAACAGGGTGGCCTTATTGCTGGACGCGCTGTAGCTGACGTTCAGGCCCAGGTCCACCCTTGTGGTATTGGTGGAGGGGCTGAACAGGGACAGGGGCACATACAGGGCCCCGCCGAACCACACGGGCATGGTCTCGGCCGTCAGCTGCTCCAGACTGTCGTTCAGGGAGGTAAAATACAGCGGTGCGGCCGCCGCCGGCACCACCAGCGCCGCCGCCAGCATGACCGTACACAGCAGCAGCGACAGCGCCCGGCGCACTCGTTTCATAGCTCGTCCCTCCCCTTCCGTTTTGTGGTATTATACCATCCTTTTTCCCTTCGGGCAAGGGGCCCTCCCGGGGGCATTTTAATGGAAATTTTAAGAAACAGCCCTCCTATTTTCCCCCGGGACGTGGTATGCTCTATGTACCGGGCCCGATGGGCCCGCATATTACGCTTGACTTGATCTGCACCGAAGGGGGCGTTTTATATGGATATCACACTGGAAATGGTAGAGCAGCTGCGGCAGCATGTGCCCGTCAGCTACGCCCAGGCCAAGCAGGCCCTGGAGCACACCGGCGGCGATCTGCTGGACGCGGCCATTTATCTGGAGGAGACCGGGGCCGTCCCCCGGGCGGAGAACTGCTATTTCTCCACCCGCCAGCAGCGCCAGGCCCCGCCCCAGCCCGCCGCCCCGGCGGCGGAACAGGCGGAGAGGCAGGAGCCCCGGGGGCTGCGCCGCCTGCTGCGCCGGGCCCGCTTCTGGCTGATCGACAACGAATTTGAGATCTGGCGCCGGGAGCAGCCCATCACCTCTCTGCCGGTGCTCATCCTGATCCTGCTGCTGGTCTTTGCCTACGCCGTAGTCATCCCCCTGCTGGTGTTCGGGCTGTTTCTGGGCTTCCGCTACCGGTTCTCCGGCCCCGATCTGGAAAAGGAGTCCATCAACAGTGTCATGGGCTCCGTAGCGGACACCGCCGCCGATGTGGGGCGGCAGGTGATGGATGAGATCAGCCGCCGCAGCGGCCACTCGGACGGGGAGGGGAAAGAATGAACGAGCATATCCTGCTGGTAGAGGACGACGAGAAGCTCTCCCGCATGGTAGAGCTGGAGTTAAAATACGAGGGCTACGCCGTCACCAAGGCATACGACGGCCGTTCCGGCCTGGAACAGGCCGTGGCCGGGCCCTGCGACCTGGTGCTGCTGGACATCATGCTGCCCCAGCTGTCTGGCATGGAGGTGCTGCGCCGCCTGCGGCGGGAGAAGCCCCTGCTGCCCGTGATCATGGTCACCGCCCGGGACAGCGTGACGGACAAGGTGTCCGGTCTGGACTCAGGGGCCGACGACTACATCACCAAGCCCTTCGCCATCGAGGAGCTGCTGGCCCGCATCCGCACTGCCCTGCGCCGCTGCAGCGGCGGGGAGGAGACGGCCCATACCCTCTCCGCCGGGCCGCTGACCATGGACACCGACCGCTACGAGGTAACGGTGAAGGGCCAGCCCGTCTCCCTGACCAAAAAGGAATTCGACCTGCTGCGCTGCCTGCTGGAGAACAAGGGCCGCGTCCTGTCCCGGGAGATGCTGCTCAACAGCGTGTGGGGCTTCGACTTCGTGGGGGAGACCAACTCGGTGGATGTATACATCCGCTTTCTGCGCAGCAAGCTGGACGACGCCTTCGGCCTGAAGCTGATCCAGACCGTGCGGGGCGTGGGCTATGTGATCCGGGAGGAATGATATGGACCGCTCCAACCGATTCCGCCGCCCCCCGGCCTCTGACCCTGTGGGGGCGGTGCGCTCCTCCATCGCCAACCGGCTGAACGCCAGCCTGTTCCTGCGGCAGCTGGGCTTTTTCCTGCTGCTGGACCTGGTCCTGGGGGCCATACTGCTGTGCGGCGTGGTGTTCTACGCGGAAAACCGCTGCGCCGATGTGGCCGCCCTGGTGGAGCAGCGGGGGGTGCCCACAGCGGACACCCTGGTGTGGATGCAGGCCAGCGACTACACCATCGCCCCCCTGGAGCGGGCCCCGGAGGGGCGCCCCGCCCCCGCCCTGCCCTTTCTGTCCGGCCGGCCGGAGCTGTCAGACGCCCTGCGCAGCTGGGATCTGGGGGCGTACTACCGGGTGGAGCTGTACCACGCAGATCAGGCCTATGCCATCACCGTAGAGCTTTATCCCATCACGGCGGCGGCAAAATGGGTGGCCCTGGCCCTGCTGCTGTGGCAGGGGCTGGCCCTGCTGTCCGCCCCTCTGCGGAACAACCGGGTCATCAAAACGGTGCTGCGCCCCATTCAGGAGCTCACCGCCGCCACCGCCCGGCTGAACGACGCCGCCCTCACCTCCCGCCGGGGGCTGGAGGACCTGGCGGGAGAGCTGGACAAGATCAATGCCGCCCATCTGGACAGCCGCATCGACGCGGAACACGCCCAGAAGGAGCTGCGGGCCCTGGCCCAGGCCATCAATGCCATGCTGGAGCGGCTGAACGCCGCCTACAGCGCCCAGGCCCGCTTTGTCTCTGACGCCAGCCACGAGCTGCGCACCCCCATCGCCGTTATCCAGGGCTACGCCGCCCTTCTGGACCGCTGGGGCAAGGACGACCCGGAGGCCCTTCAGGAGTCCATCACCGCCATCCGCAGCGAGGCCGCCGCTATGGAGGAGCTGGTGGAGCAGCTGCTGTTCCTGGCCCGGGGGGACAACGACACCCAGCCGGTGAAGCGCCGCCCCGTAGAGCTGACCGCCCTGCTGGAGGAGGTGCTGCGGGAGGAGGAGATGATCTGCCCCGACCGGGTGTTCCTGTCCCAGTGGGAGGATCAGCCCGTCGTGGCGGAAGCCGACCAGGGATTGATCAAGCAGGTGCTGCGGGTGCTGACGGACAACAGCGTGAAATACAGCGCCCCGGGCAGCCGGATCTGGCTGCGCCTGTCCCCCTGGCAGGGATACGCCCGGATCACCGTTCAGGACGAGGGCATGGGCATCGCCCCGGAGGGGCTGCCCCATGTGTTCGACCGCTTCTACCGCACCGACCGCTCCCGGGACCGCCGGACAGGGGGCACCGGCCTGGGACTGGCCATCGCCCTGTGGATCGTCCAGCGCCACGGCGGCTGGTTCGAGGTGGCCTCCCGGGAGGGGTTAGGCTCCCGGTTCACCTTTTTCCTGCCCCTGGCCCCGGCCCAGCAGCTCCCGCAGGCCGATGAGGATCAGAAAGCCGCCGAATAGCTTCCGCAGCAGGCCGGCCTCCAGCCCCGTGGCCGCCCAGGCGCACAGGGCGGCACAGGCCAGACCCGCCGCGATACAGGGCAGCAGGGCCTTTTTCTCCACATAGCCGTTTTTGATGTGGGCAGGCAGGGCCAGCAGCCCGGCGGGGAGGAAATACAGTAGGTTGATCCCCTGGGCCAGATGCTGGTCCACCCCGGCCACCGCCGTCAGATACACCAGCAGCAGCGTCCCGCCCCCCACGCCGAAGCCGGACAGCACCCCTGTGGCCGCCCCGGCCAGCAGGGGGAGGAGCCAGCCCGTCACAGGATGCACCTGGCCCCGCCGAAGATGAGCAGGGCCCCGAAGATCCGCTTGAGCCACGGCAGGCGCACGCCCTTGAACCACCTGCCCCCGGCCCAGCCGCCCGCGGCCCCGCCCAATACATAGGGCAGGGCCGCGGCCCAGTCCATGTCTCCCCGGAAGAGGTAGATCCCCACGGACAGGGCGCACAGGGGCAGGATCACCGCCACCGAGGTGGCGAAGGCCCGGCGCTGGTCCATGCCGCACCACCCGGTGAGCAGGGGCACCAGCACGGAGCCGCCCCCGCCCCCGAAAAAGCCGTTGGCCGCCCCGGCCAGGGCTCCACACAGCCAATATCGTCCGGTCTTCTTCATAAAAAACGCCCCCTTTTCGGTTTAGTGTGCCGAAAAGGGGGCATTTTATGTGCGCGCTTACTCCGCCAGCTTGTCCAGCAGGGCGGCCAGCTCGGCCAGCTTCTCGTCGGGCTGGCCGCTCTCCATGGCCTGCCGCACGCAGCAGTCCATGTGGGATCTCAGGATCATGCGGTTGGCCTTACTGAGGATGGACTGGGTGGCCATCAGCTGGTTGGACACGTCCATGCAGTAGCGGTCCTCCTCCACCATCTTCAGGATGCCGTCGATCTGTCCCCGGGCGGTCTTCAGCAGCCGGGTCACCTGGGCGTGGTCCGCCTTCATTTGACAGACACCACCTCATAGCCGGCCTCGGTCACAGCGTCGGCCAGCGTCTTGTCCTCCACAGGGGCGGACAGGGTCACCCGGGCCTTTCCGCCCTCCAGGTCCACCTTCACGGCGCTGACGCCGGACACGGCAGCCAGGGCCTTCTCCACCCGGCCCTGACAGTGGGCACACATCATGCCGCGGATCTCCAAAGTCTTTTCCATGGTATCGCTTCCTCCTTCATGCTTGTCTGTATCAACGGGGCAGGGGCCGGCGCAGGACGGCGTTTCCTCCCCCTCATCACCGGCCGCGGGGCCGGGGACTTCCTTCTTAAATCTGCTCTTGAAAAAGCGCAGGCGCAGGGCGTTGGACACCACGGTGACGGAGCTCAGGCTCATGGCCGCGGCGGCGAACATGGGGTCAAGCTGCCAGCGCAGGGCGGCGTAGAACACGCCGGCGGCCAGAGGGATGCCCAGGGAGTTATAGAAAAACGCCCAGAACAGGTTCTGCTTGATGTTGCGGATGGTGGCGCGGCTGAGCTCGATGGCGGCGGCGGCATCCAGCAGGTCGGACTTCATCAGCACGATGTCCGCCGACTCGATGGCCACA
>CAVJLQ010000185.1:0-5946 GCA_963650435.1 Alloprevotella sp.
CGATGATGTAGCCGATGCCGCCGAGGTTCTCCTCACGGCTGGCGTTCACGTCGTACAGGGGGGCCTGGAGGATGGCCGCGGGGAAGGTGATGTCGTTGGCGGTGGGGTCATAGCAGGCATTCACCGTGTAGGGGGTCATGATCCATTCGCTCTTGTCCGGCGCGTCGTTCTGGTGGGCCAGCGTCTCGGCCTTGGCGGCCTTCTGGATGGCGATCACGTTGGAGAAGAAGGAGCCGCCCTGCTCGGGGGACTGGATCTCCACGCGGTCCAGATAGGTGTCCCAGCTGTCGGGGTAGCCCACCTTGACGCCCATGTTGTCCAGCTTCTTCACGGCCCGGGCCTTGGTCTCGGCGCTCATCCAGTCCTGGGCCAGGATGCGCTCCTTATAAATGGAGATGAACTCGCCGATCATCTCCTCCACATCGGCCTTGGCCGCGGCGGAGAAGTACTCGTCCACATAGGCCCGGCTGAGGTAGTCGGCCAGCAGGCCCTGCACCTGCTGGGCCGCGATCTGCTGGCTGCTCTGGCGGGCGTCTACGCCGTAGTAGCTCAGAGTAAAGTCGAAGGAGGCGTCCAGGAAGCCCTGGCTCAGCGCCCCGCCTACACTCTGTACCAGAGCCAGCCGCGCCGCGGTCTTCAGCTGATCCAGATGCCCGTCGTTATACAGGGCCGCGGCTGCCTTCATCGCGCCCACGTCGGAGACCATGATGTGCTGGGCGTTTTGGATACCGCTGGCGGCCAGCACCCCGTCCAGATCCACCCCGGGCAGCAGGGCCTTCAGCTCATCCAGGGTGAAGAGGTTGTAGATCTTATCCACATTGCTGTAGTCCTGGGGGTCCAGAGAGGCGGCGGCGATGTCCGCCTCGGTCTCATAGGCCAGGGCGGCACGGCGGGCCGCCTCGTCCCCGCTGAGACCGGACAGGGTCAGCAGCGTGGTGAGATAGGTGGAGTAGGCCGCTTTCTGCGCGTCGGTGCCGTTGGCATAGAAGTCCTTGTCCATGCCCGCGCCGATGAGGGAGAACGCGGTGGTCTTGCGGCTCGAATCCGCAAGGTCGGTGGTCAGGCCGAAGCCCAGCAGGGTGGAGAGGCCCAGCTCCTGCTGCATCGTCACATCCGCCGCCACCAGCTCGTTCAGACTCGCGGCGTTCTCGATGGCGTCCAGATACTTTTGGATGGGGGCCACGCCGGCCTTCTCCCGGCCGTCGGTGTCCATCACGCAGTCATACAGGGCCTTGATCTTGGCCTCGGCGGTGCCGGGGGTCTGCTCGTGGGCGGCGATCTCCGCGATCAGGGCGGCGATCTGCTCATTGACCGTCAGGCTCAGACCATAGAAGGGGCCGTTGATGGACAGACCGGCGGGGATGTCGGAGCCGTCCAGCCAGCCCTTGTTCACAGCGGCGTAGTAGTCGTCCTTCAGGTCGGTGCCCTGATAGGCGTAGACCCGGCGCAGCAGCACGTCCAGCTCGTCCGCAGTCAGGGCGCTGTCCGCGTCGCCGTCGGCAATGCCCGCGGCGCTGACCGCGGCGAGCTCCTGGGCCGCCCAGGCGGGGACGTTGGTCAGGCTGCCCTCCGGCAGGGCCATGCGGGCGTTGTCGCCCACGGGGGCGGCGAATCCGCCGAAGGCGTGGGTGAGCATCACCAGGGCCTGGGCCCGGGTGACGGCGCCGTCCAGATCCAGGCTGCCGTCGGGATAGCCCTTCAAAATGTCGGACTGCTGGACGCCGGGGACATAGTCCTGGGCGGCCGCCAGAATGGTCTGGGCGGCCTCCCCCCGGGTCAGTGCCCCGGCGGCCTGAGCAGGCGCGGCCCCCAGCAGCAGCGCAGCGGACAGCAGCAGGGGGGCAAGGCGTTTCATCATCTTCATATTCTTCCTCCTTATACGATACAGTGTCCCACAGACGGGACATGTTTTGCGTCTGTCAGTTTATTCCTTTTTCGGCAGAAATACAATGGCGGCCGCGGGCAAAACAGATTAAGATTTTATGAAATTTTCTTTCAGCCGCGAAAAGACCGGCCCTTTTCAGGACCGGCCTTTCAAGTCTGTTGTTTTACGCCTTGCGCAGGATGCCCATGGGGGTGGACTCGGAGCTCTGTCCCAGGGGGTTGTCCCCCAGGGCCTTGGCCAGCCAGTCCAGAGAGGGCTCCTTCTCGGAGAAGCCCAGGATATTGGCCCCCAGGTCGTTGATGTCCACGATGGCCACGGGGTGGCCCAGGGCCTTGGCCAGACGCTTGGAGGTGCCCATGGGGTCGGCGGGGGTCAGCACCACGTAGTGGTCATAGGGGGGGATGGTGCCCTCGGTGGGGCCGTCGATGCCCCGGGCCTTGGGCCCGGCCACGATGTAGAACCAGCCCTTCTTGCCCAGCAGCTTGCCGATCACGCTGCAGAAGGCCGCGAACAGGATGCGCAGGGTGCCGCACTCCTGCAGGGCCATCTCCATGGTCTCGGGGATGCCCAGACCGATGCCGGCGGGGGTCTTGGTGACATACTTGCTCAGAGTGACGGCCAGCTTCCGGGGCTTGATGTCCTCCATGGGGATGGCCCGGTTCTGGGTGCAGGCCACGGACTTCTCCGAGCAGAACAGGATGTCCCCGGGCTGCATCTGCTCCTTGGCATACTTCACCACCACGTCGGCGTAGTCGTCCTTGTTGGTGATCAGGTGGGTCTTGACGGGGATGCGCATATAGTCCACGCCGTCTACGGAGCGGATCAGGTTCTTCCCCGGATTGGCGCTGTATACTTCTTCACTCATGGCTGTTGGCTCCTTCCGCGGCGCGGGCCGCTGTCGTTTGTACTATTATAACACCGTGTCCCCCGGGTTTCCACGATTTTCAAAAAATTGTTGCCCAATTCTTTCGCCGGTCGGGAGGAAAAACTTATTCCTCCGGCTCCTCGGGCAGGGGGCGGCGGCGGTGCTCGATGGGGCCCCACTCGGGCAGAGGCAGGCGCTGCATGGCCCCGAAGGCCCGGGACTTCAGCCCGGGGTAGCGGCCCTGCAGCTCGTAGATCAGCTCCTTGATCTCCTGCCGCTTGGTGCTGCCGTCGGCGGGGCAGGGATTCTTCACAATGGGCAGCTCCAGCCGCTGGGCGGTGTTGCGGATCAGGCTCTCCCCGCAGTACAGCAGGGGGCGGATCTGGGTGATCCCCGTGCGGTCCAGATAGGTCACGGGCTGGAAGCAGGACAGCCGCCCCTCGAAGATCAGGGACATGAAGAAGGTCTCGATGGCGTCGTCGTAGTGGTGGCCCAGAGCGATCTTCTTAATCCCCCGCTCCTGCATGGCGTTGTGCAGCGCCCCCCGGCGCATCTTGGCGCACATGGAACAGGGGTTCTTCTCCTTCCGCAGGTCGAAGATGATGTGCTGTACCTCGCTTTTTAATATGGTATAGGGCACGTCCAGCTGCCGGCACAGCTCCGCCACCTGGGAGAAGTCCGCCGCCGGGATGCCGTCGGCGTGGCCCATGTCCAGGGTGAAGGCCTCCACCGTAAAGGGGACGGGGTAAAACTCCCGCAGCTTGGCCAGGGCCACCAGCAGGGTCAGGGAGTCCTTCCCCCCGGACACGCCCACGGCTACCCGGTCGCCGGTCTGGATCATATCGTAGTCCTCCACGCACCGCCTGGTCAGGGACAGGATCTTGTTCATGGGCGTGCCTCCTTATTTGCGCCTTGCGTCCGCAGCCCGCGCCGCACAAGGGGTTGGAGCGCGGGACAGGACAAAAGAAAAGTAAAATCGAAAATGAGTTTGGAAGAGAATTTGAGAGAAAATGGGCGTATCAAAGAGATTTTGCGGCCCTAAATGAAAAAACACAAAAAATCCGTTGACACAAAACCACCTCCGTACTATAATACAAAATGCTCCGCTTGTACAGAGGAGTTTCTGAATTTTTGAGCGATCAAACGTTCATATAAGTAGAAGGAAAATGGAGGTTTCACCTATGTCCACTTTCATGGCTAACAAGGGAAACGTCGAGCGTAAGTGGTACGTCATTGACGCCGCCGGCAAGCCCCTTGGCAAGACCGCTGTCATCGCCGCCGATCTGCTGCGCGGCAAGCGCAAGCCCGAGTACACTCCCCACGCTGACTGCGGTGACTATGTCATCGTCATCAACGCCGAGAAGGCCGTTCTGACCGGCAAGAAGCTGGATCAGAAGTTCTACCGCACCCACTCCGGCTGGGTGGGCGGCCTGAAGGAGACCAAGTACCGCACCCTGATGCAGACCAAGCCCGAGCTGGCCGTCAAGGTCGCCGTTCGCGGCATGATGCCCCGCAACGTCATCACCAAGGACTCCCTGACTCGCCTGCACATCTATCGCGGCGGCGAGCATCAGCACGCCGCCCAGAAGCCCGAGCTCTGGGCCGCCGAGTAAGCAGGAGGTAACGCAGTATGTATAAGAGCAAGAAGCCTTATTTCTATGGCACCGGCCGCCGGAAGTCCTCCGTGGCCCGCGTCCATCTGTTCCAGAACGGCACCGGCACCATCACCATCAACGGCCGCGACATCGACGAGTATTTCGGCCTTGAGACCCTGAAGATGGTCGTCCGTCAGCCCCTGGCCGCCACCGAGCTGGTGGGCAAGGTCGACATCGAGGCCACCGTGGAAGGCGGCGGCGTGTCCGGCCAGGCCGGCGCTCTGCGCCACGGCATCGCCCGCGCCCTGCTGCTGGTGAACGAGGAGTACCGCCCCATCCTGAAGGCCGCCGGTCTGCTGACCCGCGATCCTCGTATGAAGGAGCGTAAGAAATACGGCCTCAAGGCCGCCCGTCGTGCGCCTCAGTTCAGCAAGCGCTGATCAATCGTTTTTTCACAACTCAAAAGCTCAAAAACCCCGGAAAATCAAGGTTTTCCGGGGTTTTCTCATATCTTTTCGGTTTGATTCAATTTGAGCTTTTTCGCAGATTTTGACCGAAGGAAACCTTGGTTCACCCATTTTATATGGGTTAAAAATGGGTGAACCGGGCCAAATGGGTGAGTAAATGGGTGAGTAAATGGGTGAGTAAATGGGTGAGTAAATGGGTGAGTAAATGGGTGAGTAAATGGGTGAGTAAATGGGTGAGTAAATGGGTGAACCGAAGAGGACTTTCGAGGTGAATTTGCCGAGATTTTTCCAGATGATTTCCGAGCAAAATTACTCGGTTCGGCTGCTGATATGGTTTGCACTTATTTGATAAAATGTGACTATGGAAAAATGAATTTAAATTCTTTGTCAGGAGGTACGCCAACATGAAAGAAGGAATTCTTATATACGATCCTTCAATGGACCGCTTGGATATCCTGTATGCGGAGGGTGGCAGTTATGGCGGGCTGCACTGTGGAACGGTGATGGAGGTATTGATAGACGACGAATGGTTACCTACTCGTATCGAATACGCAGATGACTGGTTTCTTGTAGGAATACCGTGTGAATCGTTATCCAGGCTTCAAGCAAGAATATAATTACTGCATACTACTGGGCAGTCTCTTAATCAAAGGGACTGCCCTATTTTTATATCCAACCGCAGAAAGGAGGAATCCGCCATGCCGAAATGCCTGCTCACATATCAATGGGTCAAGTTGCCCAGAGCCCATCTGCCAGTTGGCAAGGGGCTCATGGGTTATTGGGCGAAGTTGGCCTCACGGGCGGCATTTCGCAAGGGGCGAGCCAAATACTGCGGCTATACAAACGAAGTCGTACCCGGAATGTGGTCAGGCGGCATGGTTGGTTTAAAGAGTATTCTTGGTGTTAAAAGCCGCGCAACAGCTCTGGAAATTATGAATACGCTCCAACGGTTCGGATATGTCCGTTACACGCTGGACGAAAAAACGAAGAAGCTGGAATATGCCATCACCGATTGGGTCGTAAAATGCTCCGGTGCTGAATGCATGAGCGGAGCGGTCTACGCAACAGATGGTTACGGTTTTCTCTGCCTTCCCCGCAGCATCACGCAGCGGCTTGCAGAGCGACACTATACAT
>CAVJLQ010000186.1:0-3057 GCA_963650435.1 Alloprevotella sp.
GCGTGTATTGTTCATGGTATCCCGTAGGGCGCGACGACCCGGCGCGCCGCAAAAATGCCCCCTCATCCGTCATCGCCTTGCGGCGATGCCACCTTCCCCCCTGTGGGGGGAAGGCTTTACGCGGGGCTTTACAGGCTTCCCCCCTCAGGGGGGAAGCTGTCGAGCGAAGCAAGACTGATGAGGGGGCGGATGGTAGAACGCGGGCGGCCGCAGGCCGCCCCTACATCGTCCTCGCAAGCTTCGTATCATTCATTTCCGCCGGGGCGGCGAAAATTCATTCACTCCGCTGCTCGTCCTCTCCCCAACAAAGCCTGCGGCTTTGCCGGGGGCCCCATATTGGGCGGCGACAGCCCCCTTTCGCAAGGGGGCCTTAAGGCGGTCGGATCCGGCAAGGGCAGAGCCCTTGCCCTACGGCAAAACGGCACAAATAGGTGTCTATCTTCCTTCCCGTTCCCCTCATCCGCCCCAGCGTGCGCGCTGGGACACCTTCCCCCAGGGGAAGGCTTGCCGGGCGGGTATTTTCAAGGAGGTCCCTTATGCAGCTGACCTGGTCTTATCTTCTGGCACAATACGGCAGCGGGCGCGGCGGCGTGTTTTTCGGCGGCGACGGCGACAAATTCGACGGCCAGCTGGTGCTGGACCGCGGGGACAAGTCCCCCCTGCTGGTGATGCTGCGGCAGGTGGGCTCCGGCCGGTATGTGAACGACCACCTGACCGCCCGCACCTGCGTGCGGCTGAACGGCGAATACAAGCTGGACATCCGGCCCAAGGGGCTGGCGGGCTCCGGCTATCAGGCCATCATGGGCCTGGCCGGGCAGAGCCGGGACTACGGCTGTCCCGAGGCCACCGGCGGCCGGATCGTGGCCGCCAGCGACCAGCACGTCACCCGGCAGATCCTGAGCTCTCTGGAGCTGCGCCAGGCCCTGGCGCGGCAGACCGGGGAGCAGCTGCGGGTCTGTCCCGACGCCCGCGGGGAGGGCTGGCACCTGGTGGAGGTGGACCGGAACAATTTCGACACCGGCCTGAAGGACGGCCCCTGGCCGCGGGAAGCCATCCTGGACGACAGCCCCTACCGCGCCGACGCCGACCGGGCGGCCCTGTTCCAGGCCGCCCAGGAGCAGTTCGACCGCGCCATGGACGGCTTTCTGGGCCTGCTGACGGCGGCGGGGGATGCCCTGGCAGCGTATGGCGGGATCGTCGGAGGGCGGTAGACCGCAGGGCGGCAAGGGCAGAGTCCTTGCCCTACGGCACATTCTATCCATCGTGTGCAGGGCGCGACGACCCGGCGCGCCGCAAAAACGCCCCCTCATCCGTCATCGCCTACGGCGATGCCACCTTCCCCCCTAGGTGGGGAAGGCTTAGAGAACGGCATTTCAGGCTTCCCCCCTCAGGGGGGAAGCTGTCGAGCGCAGCGAGACTGATGAGGGGGCAAATGAGAGAACGCCGGGCGGTCTGTGGCCGCCCCTACATCGTCGTCGCAAAGTGCGCTCCGTTCTGGACGCCCAGGCGTGGGCATCCTTCACTTCGCTCCCTTGCTCCTCCTCTCCCATTTGAACCCGCTTCGCTGGGCTTCAAATGGGTTCCCGGGGGCTCCGCCCCCTATAACCCCTACGGGGCGTGGGGATGTGATCCCCACGCATCTGTATTTGATCTATGAGAAAGGCGGTGGCGCGATGCCCCCGAAGGTACTGGTCGTCTGCGGCCCCACGGCCAGCGGAAAGACCGCGCTGGCTGTGGCGCTGGCAAAGGCTCATAACGGCGAGGTGGTCTCCGCCGACTCCATGCAGATCTACCGCACCATGGACATCGGCACCGCCAAGCCTACGGCGGAGGAGATGGACGGCGTCCCCCACCACATGCTGGACGTGGCCGACCCGGGGGAGGACTTCTCCGCCGCCCGGTATGTGGAGATGGCCTCCGCCTGCGTGGACGACATCCTGGCCCGGGGCAGGCTGCCCATCATCGCCGGGGGGACAGGGCTGTACATCGACTCCCTGCTGGCCGGGCGCACCTTCGCCAGCTTCTCCCCGGACAGCCCCCTGCGGAAGCGGCTGGAGCAGCGGTATGTGGCCCAGGGGGGCTCCGCCCTGCTGGCGGAGCTGGACCGGATCGACCCCGACAGCGCCCGCCGCCTGCACCCCAACGACGCCAAGCGCATCGTCCGGGCGCTGGAGGTATATTACACCACCGGCGTGCCCATCTCCCGCCACAACGAGGAAAGCCGCGCCCTCCCCCAAAGGTACGAAGCGGTGACCCTTGGCCTGGCCTTCCGGGAGCGGGCGGACATGTGGCGGCGCATCGACCGCCGGGTGGACGAAATGATGGACCGGGGGCTGGTGGAGGAGGTGCGCTCCTTGCTGGAGCGGAACGTCCCCCTGCGATCCACCGCCATGCAGGCCATCGGGTATAAGGAGATGGCCGCCGCCCTGCTGTGCGGGGGCAGCGTACAGGCCGCGGCGGAGGAGATCAAGCTCCGCTCCCGGCAGTACGGCAAGCGGCAGCTCACCTGGTTCCGGCGGGAGCCGGACTGCCGCTGGCTGCTCTGGGACAGCCGGCCCGATTTTGAGCGGGCCCTGCAGGATTCGACGGATTATCTCAAAGAGAGTGGTTTAGTATAAGAGCGCCCGGACTGTGTTCCGCGGACACAGACAGAAAAGGAGTGCTACTTATGCAGAAGACCAACAACCTACAGGACATCTTCCTCACCCAGGCCCGGCGGGAGCGCCGCCCCGTCACGCTGTTTTTGATGAACGGCTTTCAGATGCGGGGGGTCATCACCGGCTTCGACGCCTTCGTGGTGGTGCTGACCACCGACGGCAAGCAGCAGATCATTTACAAGCACGCCATCTCCACCATCGTCCCCGAGCGCCCCGTCCCCCTGTACGAGCCCATGGCGGGGGACGGCCTGGGCGGATGAGCTCCGCCCGGGCAGAGAATAACGTCCGTTCATCGCTTTCCGCAGGGGCCGCCCCTACGGCGTATAACGTTCGTAATATCCGTAGGGGCGGATATCATCCGCCCGCAGGGGTCATAGGGGGCGGAGCCCCCTATACCAAA
>CAVJLQ010000187.1:0-11051 GCA_963650435.1 Alloprevotella sp.
CTTCTGCAGCTTGTCGAAAAGACTTTTTTGACAAGCTGCGCGGCCGCGGGGCGTTCCCCCCGCGGCCGCCTTTGTATGGGCGGGATCGCTGTAAAAAGGAGAAAATCGCCAGATCCCAGCCATGTAAATTTAGTTGTATTGTTGTCTTTTCCCCGGGGGAATTATATAGTACCATATATATGTGGGAAAAGCGGCTTCTTATTTGAAAAGCCGCGCTTGTGTATTGACAGTCTGGGAGAGACGACGATGACCATTTTTGACTTTATTTCCCTGTTCGGTGGGCTGGCTCTGTTCCTTTACGGCATGCGTCTGATGGGGGACGGCCTGAAGCACGGCTCCTCCGGCGCCTTTAAGACCGCCATGGAGAAGGTGACCAACAACCCGGTGGTGGGCTTTCTGCTGGGCCTGGCCGTCACCGCGGTGATCCAGAGCTCCACCGCCACCATCGTGATCACCTCCGGCCTGGTGGGGGCGGGGATCATCACCCTGCATCAGTCCCTGGGCCTGGTGCTGGGCGCCAATGTGGGCACCACTGTCACTGGCCAGATCATCCGCCTGCTGGACCTAAATTCCGACGGCGTGCCCTGGCTGAACCTGTTCAAGCCCTCCACACTGGCCCCTCTGGCCGCCATCATCGGCATCCTGCTGATCATGGCCTTCCACTTTCATAATTCCGACACCCTGGGCAGCATCGCCATGGGCTTCGGCATCCTGTTCACCGGCCTGCTGAACATGACGGCGGCGGTGTCCCCCCTGTCTCAGTCAGAGGCCTTTACCCAGGCCTTTGTCCGCCTGTCCAATGTGCCCGTGCTGGGCTTCCTGGTGGGCACCGGGGTGGCCTTCCTCATCCAGAGCTCCTCGGCCACCATCGGCATCCTGCAGGCCCTGTCCGTCACCGGGGCCCTGTCCTTCAGCTCGGTGTATGCCATCATCATCGGCGTGAACATCGGCGACTGCGTCACCACCGCCATCGTGTGCTCCATCGGCTCCCGGGCAGACGCCAAGCGGACGGGTCTGGTCCACATCATCTTCAATCTGTGCGCCTCGGTCCTGGTCATCATTTCGGTGCTGATCCTCCACTCCGCCGGCGTGCTGGACGGCATCTGGAGCGCCCCCATCACCTCCGGCGGCATCGCCAACGCCCACACGCTGTTCCGTCTGGCCTCCGCCGTGGTGCTGCTGCCCGCCTGCGGGCAGTTTGAAAAGCTGGCCCGGCGCATCGTCCCCGATGACAAGGTGCAGGGGGAGAATGTGGAGCAGGAGCTGAGCCAGCTGGACGAGAAGTTCTTCCGCTCTCCCGCCCTGGCCCTGGCCAGCGCCCATCAGGCCATCGATACCATGGCGCGCCTGGCCTGCACCGGAGTGAATACCGCCATGGAGACCCTGGAGCACTACGACCGGGATGCGATCGAGCGCGTGAACGAGAACGAGGACCGCATCGACACCCTGGCCGACGCGGTGAGCAACTATCTGATCCGCCTGTCCCCCCACATGGAGGCCGACGACGACAGCGACCTGCTGAACTACTATATCCAGTGCTTTTCCGAGTTCGAGCGCATCGGCGACTACGCCGTGAACCTGACGGAGAACGCCCAGGAGCTGAAGGAGCGGGGGCTGGAGTTCTCCCATGTGGCCCGGGATGAGCTGAAGCTGATCCAGAGCGCGCTGAGCGATGTGACTCAGCGGGCCAGAGACGCCTTTACCGCGAAGAGCGCGGATATGGCCCGCCATATCGAGCCGGTGGAAGAAGTGATAGACGACCTGGTGGCCACCCTGCGCAGCAACCATACCCAGCGGCTGCGGGACGGCCAGTGCACCGTATATGCCGGCCTGACCTTCCTGGATGTGCTGACCAATGTGGAGCGTATCTCCGACCAGTGCTCCAATGTGGGCGTATACACGGTGGGGCTGAGACAGCCCGACCTGCTGAAGAGCCAGCACGACTATATCCGCCACCTGCACCAGGGGGAGGACAGGCAGTTCAATCAGGAGTACGGCCAGCTGCGCCAGAGCTACTACGAAAAGCTGAACGTGGTGGAGGAGGCAGAGTAAGGCATACAAAAAGCAGAGATCCGAGTATTCGGATCTCTGCTTTTTCTCATGTAGCGCTCTGACCGGCGGCCGCTCTGGCCGCCTTCTTTTTTCGCTTGGCCGCCATATAGCGGTCCTCCTCGCTGAAGATGCAGCCGCAGTATTTCTGCATGTAAAAGCCGTGCTCCCGGGCAAATTCCTGTCCCGCCTGAAACAGGGGCCGGAAGTCCCGGTACAGGAACTCCACGCCGTACTGTTCTCCCATCTGCCGGGCGATGGCGGCAATGGCGTCGTGCTTCTGATAGGGGGAGACCAGCAGAGAGGTGGTAAAGCTGTCATAGCCGTTCTCGGCGGCGTACCGGGCGGTCTCCTCCATGCGCACCCGGTAGCAGTAGGCGCAGCGGCCGTCGATGTTGTCCGCCACATTGGTGATGAAGGTGCGCAGATCGTAGGACCCGCCGATGATCAGCTTCATACCGATCTCCTTGGCGTACTCCTCCAGGGTGCGCTTTCTGGCCTGATACTCCGTATAGGGGTGGATGTTGGGGTTGAACCAGAAGCCGGTAACGGCGATCCCCTCCTGGCGCAGGGCATCGATGGGCCGGTTGGCACAGGGGGCGCAGCAGATATGCATCAAGGTGTTCATAGGCGGCTCCTTTTACTCCGGGGAGATGATGTCGCATACAAGGCCGTTTTTCAGGGCGTAGGCCAGGGTCTGGGCGGTCCCGCCCTTGGGCACGCCGTCATAGACCGCGATGATGCGGCTGGCGTGATCCACCATATAGTGGTTGCGCCGGATCATGCAGAAGCGGTCGTAGTGGTGCTGCACCAGGGTCTCGAAGTCGCACCGGTCCAGAATGGACTGATACCGCTGCCGCTCGGCGGCGGGCCAGCGGTCGGCCTGGCTTTCGCAGGGGCGGGCGCACTCCAGCGTGACGTCCGGATGCTCCCGCCGCAGGGCCAGCACCCCCTCGGCAAAGTACAGGTCGCTGCCCAGGGCCATGCCGCAGATGAAGTGGCGGGATCCCGCGGCGCAGGCGGCGGCGATGGCGTCGGCCAGGCGCCGCTTCAGGGCGGCGCAGCGGGGGTCCCGCTCGTCTGTCCCCCAGGGCAGCTTGTCCGGGCGGTGCCCGGTAAAGCAGCAGGTATGTTCACGGTCCATATGTGGGGCCCTCCTCCTGTCGGATCACTGAAAGGGGGGAAGCGCGTGTGCGGTATAGGATAAGGGAAGCGATACGGCGGGCGCCGCGGCGCTCCGCGGGGTGGAACAGCTTGTATTGTAGCATGCCCCAACGGACAAGTCAAGAAAAATAGAACATATATTCTATTTCTCTCAGGACTTTTCCTTGCTATTTTCCGGCGAAGCTGATATAATGAAGCATATGATGCAAAATATGCATACGCAAGAGCAAGATATGCAAATTACGCTCTGTTTTTCATGAAGATATGGAAAAGTCGCCCTGCGCCCCGGAGGGGCGGGGCGCGGACAGAAAACTGGAGGTCACTATGAAAGGGATCGTTTTGGCGGCGGGGAAGGGCACCCGCCTTTACCCCATGACAAAGCCGGTGTGCAAGCCCCTGCTGCCGGTGTATGACAAGCCCCTGATCTACTACCCCATCGCCGTGCTCATGCAGGCGGGCATCTCTGAGATCCTGGTCATCGTGCCCCCCCAGGAGACGGCCACCTTCCGCACCCTGCTGGGGGACGGCAGCCAGTTCGGCATCTCCATCTCCTATGCCGAGCAGCCGGTGGCCCGGGGCATCGCCGACGCCCTGCTCATCGGGGAGGACTTCGTAGGGAACGACCAGGTCTGCCTGGTGCTGGGGGACAACATCTTCTACGCGCCTACTCTGGCGGCCTCGCTGAAGAAGGCGGCCTCTCAAAAGTCCGGGGCCACTGTGTTCGGCTACTGGGTGGAGGACCCCCGCCCCTTCGGCGTGGTGGAGTTCGACCGGCAGGGGAAGGCCATCTCCATCGAGGAGAAGCCCCGCTACCCCAAGAGCAACTATATCGTCCCCGGCCTGTACTTCTATGATGACCAGGTCATGGACATCGCCCACAGCCTGAAGCCCTCCGCCCGGGGAGAGCTGGAGATCACCGACGTGAATCTGGCCTATCTGGAGCGGGGCCAGCTGCAGGTGGTCCCTCTGGAGAAGAACCTGACCTGGCTGGACGCCGGCACCGCCGACAGCCTGCTGGCGGCGGGGCAGACCATCAAGCACATCCAGGACACCACCGGCCGCTATGTGGGCTGCCTAGAGGAGCTGGGCCTCTACGAGGGCTGGCTGACCCCGGAGCAGGTGCACGCCGCGGGGGCGGAGCTGTCCATGACCCTGTACGGCAAATACCTCCAGTGCCTGTGACCGGGCGAGGAGGGCGCGGTATATCGGAAGGAGGGGGCGCGTTTCATGCGTGAGATCCTGATGCTGGCCACTGGGGGCACCATCGCCTCCAAGGACAGCGGGGACGGCCTGTGTCCTGCCATCACCTCAGAGGAGATCCTGGGCTATGTGCCCGAGGTGGGGCGGCTGTGCCGGGTGGATGCGGTGCAGCTGATGAATCTGGACAGCACCAATGTCACCCCCGCCCACTGGCTCCAGATCGTCCGGGCCATCCGGGAGAATTACGACCGCTACGACGGCTTTGTCATCACCCACGGGACGGATACTATGGCCTATACCGCCGCCGCCCTGTCCTATCTGATCCAGCAGTCCCCCAAGCCCATCGTGATCACCGGCTCCCAGAAGTCCATCTGCATGGCGGATACCGATGCCAGGCGCAACCTGTACCAGAGCTTTCTGTACGCCTGCGACCGGGGCTCCCGGGGGGTCAGCCTGGTGTTCGACGGCAAGGTGATCTTGGGCACCCGGGCGCGGAAGGAGCGCACCAAGAGCTGGAACGCCTTCTCCAGCGTGGACTACCCCGAGATCGCCGTGATCCGGGACGGCCGGATCATCCGCTACCTCACCCTTGACGAGGGGGGCCTGGAGCCCGCCTTTTACACCGCTCTGGACGACCGGGTCCTGCTGCTCACCCTGATCCCCGGCATGGGGGCACAGGCGCTGGAGCGGCTGCGGGACAGCTATCAGGCGGTGATCCTGCAGTCCTTCGGCGTGGGTGGCCTGCCTGGCGGGGACAAGGGGGAGCTGGCCCGGGCGCTGAAGGAGTGGCTGGACGCGGGAAAGACCGTGGTGATGATGACCCAGGTGTCCTATGAGGGCAGCGACATGACGGTCTATCAGGTGGGCCACGACCTGAAGGAGCGCTTCGGCCTGATGGAGGCCTATAACATGACCATGGAGGCCGCCGTGACCAAGCTCATGTGGGCCATGGGGCAGAGCAGCCGGCCGGAGGAGATCCGGCGGATGTTCTACCGGCCCGTTCAGTTCGACATCATCCGATAACGGAGGAACAGACAGAATGAAGTCCGGACACAAAGTCAAAAAGCTATTCAGCCTGCTGACGGCGGTGCTGCTGGTGCTGTCCATGGTGCCGGCGGCCTTTGCCGACCCGCAGGCCCGGTGGGAGACCACCATTCTGTTCACCCATGACCTGCACTCCCACTTCCTGCCTCAGGATACGGAGGACGGCGGCCAGTCCGGGGGCTACGCCCGGCTGAAGACCGCCATCGACCGGGAGAAGGCCCAGCACCCGGATGCCCTGCTGCTGGACGGAGGGGACTTCTCCATCGGCTCCCTGATCCAGACCCTGTATGTGGACGAGGGGGCGGAGCTGCGCACCATGGGGGCCCTGGGCTATGACGTGGGCACCATCGGCAACCATGAATTTGACCATAAGGGCACCGGATTTGCGCAGATGCTGCGCTCTGCGGTGTCAAGCGGAGAGACTTTACCCAAGCTGGTGTGCGCCAACTACCGGCCTGCGGACGATAATGCGGATAAGCTGGACATCCAGCGGGCCATGGCGTCCTATGGCATGTCTGACTACACCCTGCTGGAGCGGGGCGGTGTGACCTACGGCATCTTCGGCATCTTCGGTAAGGACTCCCACGACTGCGCCCCCACCTCCGGCTTTGTTCTGGAGGACGCGGCGGCCAGCGCCCAGCGGTGTGTAGACGCCCTGAAGGAGCAGGGGGCCCAGGTCATCATCTGCCTGTCCCACTCCGGCACCAGTGACAAGAAGAAGGAGTCGGAGGACGAGCAGCTGGCCCAGAAGGTGTCCGGCATCGACGTGATCGTCTCCGGCCACACCCATACCACCCTGACGGAGCCCATCGTGGTGAACGATACCTATATCGTCTCCTGCGGGCCCTACTGCGGGAATTTGGGCTCCCTGACCCTGACCGGCGTATTCGGGGACAGCAAAAAGACCCTTGTGGACTACCACCTGACCCCCATCGACGAGCAGCTGCCCGGCGACGCGGACATCGCCCAGATCGTGGAGGGCTGGAAGGCCCAGGTGAACTCCGGCTATCTGGCCCGGTACGGCCTGACCTATGACCAGGTGCTGACCCACTCGGACTTTGCCATGGATACCCCCACCGGCGGCGTGCAGGAGAACAACGCCATCGGTGCCCTGGTGGCCGATGCCTTCCAGTGGGCGGCGCAGGAGCTGCAGGCCGACCCCTATGACGGCCCCACCATCACCGTCACCGCCGACGGGGTGCTGCGCGCCCCCATCGCGGCGGGGGACATCACCACCTCTATGGCCTTCGATGTGCTGTCCATGGGGGTGGGGGAGGACGGCACCTCCGGCTTCCCCCTGGTGGACGTATATCTCACCGGAAAGGAATTGAAGGCGGTGCTGGAGGTGGACGCCTCCGTCACCCCCATCATGCCCGCCGCCCAGCTGTATATCAACGGGATCGATTACAGCTTTGACACCCACCGGATGTTCTTCAACCGGGTCTATAGGGCCCTGCTGGCGGAGGAGACGGTGGAGCAGAACGGGAAAGAGACCCACATAGAGCGCACGTTGACCGAGATCGACAACGATAAGCTCTACCGGGTGGTCACCGGCATGTACTCCGCCCAGATGCTGGGCACGGTGAAGGGCAAGTCCATGGGGCTGCTCTCCCTGGTGCCCAAGGACGAGAACGGCAATGAGATCACCGATTTCTCCACCCGGGTGCTGAAGGACAAAAATGGGAACGAGATCAAGGAGTGGTACGCCCTGGCGGCCTATTTGAAGACCTTTGGCCAGTCCGGCGTGCCCGCGAAGTATCACGACCCTGATGTCTGCGGTACCAAGCGTGTCAGCAGCAGCTGGAACCCCATTCAGCTGCTGCGCTCCCCCAACTGGATCACCCTGGCCGCCGCGGTCATCGTGGTCCTGCTGATCCTGCTGGTGGTGTTCATCCTGCGCAAGGTGGGCCGCCGGAGGAAAAATCGCCGCTATCAAGGCGGATACCGGGGATGAGGCTCAGGATGCTGGCAGCTGAGACTCATGAAGAGGCCCCGTTTATCTGACAGACCCAATGAGAGAAAAGGAGTGGTATTGGAATCATGTGTGACTGCGAGAAGATCGACCTGACCCCGCTGGACAAGGTGCTCGACGCGTTCGGGGACGGCTCCGGCAACCTGATCGCCATTCTCCAGAAGGCGCAGGAGATCTATGGCTATCTGCCCATGGATGTGATCTATCACATCGCGGAAAAAACAGGGAACTCTCCCGCCAAGGTGCTGGGCGTGGCAACGTTCTATGCTCAGTTCCGGCTCCAGCCCGTGGGCAAGCATCTGATCATGCTGTGCAAGGGCACCGCCTGCCATGTCAACGGCGCCGACCGCATGGAGAAGGCCATCAGCGAGTATCTGGGCATCCACGACGGCGAGACCACCGAGGACGGCCTGTTCACCCTGAAGCAGGTGGCCTGCCTGGGCTGCTGCAGTCTGTCCCCGGTGATGATGATCGGGGAAGAGGCTTACGGCTCGCTGACCCCTGAAAAGGCCATCTCCATCCTGAAGGACTACCAGCGGAAGGAGGGCAAAGCCGTATGATGAAGATCATCGTAGGCGAGGGCAGCTGCGGCATCGCCGCCGGCGCCGGCAAGGTGTATGACGAGCTCCAGGCTCTGCTCCAGCCCGGCGAGGACATCGCCCTGGGCGTCACCGGCTGTATCGGCATGTGCTTCCTGGAGCCCATCGTGGACATCCGGGATGAGAAGAAGGAGCTGGTCCGCCGCCTGGTCCACGTGCGCCCCGAGGACGCAGAGACGATCGTCGCCGCCCTGCGCTCCGGCGACCTGAGCCGGCTGGACGGCCTGACCATCCAGGACGAGGACGCGGCCTTCCTGTCCGCCCAGACCCGCATCGCCCTGCGCCGCTGCGGCATCATCGACCCCACCAGCATCGACGAGTATCTGGCCGACGGGGGATACGAGGCCCTGAGAAAGGTACTTACCACCATGACCCCGGAGCAGGTCATCGAGGAGATCAAGGTCTCCGGCCTGGCCGGACGGGGCGGCGCCGGCTTCCCCACCTGGTTCAAGTGGAACGCCGCCCGGCAGTCCGCGGGGGAGGAGAAGTATCTCATCTGCAACGCTGACGAGGGCGACCCCGGCGCGTTTATGGACCGCGCCGTGATCGAGAGCGACCCCCACGATCTGATCGAGGGCATGCTGATCGCCGCCTATGCCATCGGGGCGAAGGAGTGCATCGTATACGTCCGTGCCGAGTACCCCCTGGCCATCGTCCGTCTGAGCCAGGCCGTGGAGCAGGCCACCGCCAAGGGCCTGCTGGGCAGGAACATCATGGGCACCGGCTTCGACTGCACCGTGCGCATCAAAGAGGGCGCCGGCGCCTTTGTCTGCGGCGAGGAGACCGCCCTGATCGCCTCTCTGGAGGGCGAGCGCGGCATGCCCCGCCTGAAGCCCCCCTTCCCCGCCCAGAAGGGCTATCACCAGAAGCCCTCTAACATCAACAACGTGGAGACTCTGGCCAACGTGGCCTGGATCATGGCCAACGGCGGCGAGAAGTTTGCCGCCATGGGCACCGAGAACAGCAAGGGCACCAAGGTCTTTGCCCTCACCGGCAAGATCCGCCGGGGCGGCCTGGTGGAGATCCCCATGGGCCAGACCCTGCGCCATGTCATCTTCGACATCGGCGGCGGCATCCGGGACGGCAAGCAGTTCAAGGCCGTCCAGCTGGGCGGCCCCTCCGGCGGCTGCATCCCTGCCCAGCTGCTGGACACCCAGATCGACTATAAGGCCCTGACGGCCACCGGCGCCATCATGGGCTCCGGCGGCATGGTGGTCATGGACGAGTCCACCTGTATGGTGGGCATGGCCCGGTTCTTCCTGGAGTTCACCACCCGGGAGTCCTGCGGCAAGTGCGTCCACTGCCGTCTGGGCACCCGCCGCATGCTGGACATCCTCGTCCGCATCACCGAGGGGGAGGGCCAGCCCGGGGACATCGAGCTGCTGGAGGAGCTGTGCGCCGCGGTGAAGGACGGCGCCCTGTGCGGCCTGGGCCAGACGGCCCCCAACCCCGTTCAGACCACCATCCGGTATTTCCGGGATGAGTACGAGGCCCACATCAACGACAAGAAGTGCCCCGCCAAGGAGTGCGCCGCTCTGCTGCAGTACTCCATCGACCCGGACAAGTGTAAGGGCTGTACGGCCTGCGCCCGCAAGTGCCCCGCCGGGGCCATCTCCGGCCGGGTGAAGCAGCCTCACGCCATCGATCCCGCCAAATGCATCCGGTGCGGCCAGTGTCTGGCCACCTGTAAGTTCGGCGCGATCAGTGTGGGTTAAGGGGGGACAGAACATGGAAATGATCAAGATCACGATCGACGGCCGGGAGCTGACCGCCCCCGCCGGGCAGACTGTTTTGAAGATCGCGCTGGACAACGGGATCGAGATCCCCCACCTGTGCGACGATCCGAAGCTGAAAGTATATGGCGCCTGCGGCATGTGCGTGGTACAGGCCGAGGGCGTGGGCAAGCTGCTGCGCGCCTGCGCCACCGTGGCCAACGACGGCATGGTGGTGCACACCCACAGCCAGCGGGTGGATCAGGCCCGCAAGGTGGCCCTGGAACTGCTGATGAGCGACCACAGCGGCGACTGCGTGGGCCCCTGCTCTCTGAACTGCCCCGCGGGCACCGACTGCCAGGGCTATGTGAAGCAGATCGCCCTGGGCAACGAGTATGAGGCCACCCGTCTCATCAAGGAGAAGATCCCCCTGCCCAGCAGCATCGGCCGGGTGTGCCCCCACCCCTGCGAGAAGGCCTGCCGCCGCCAGTATGTGGAGCAGCCCATCTCCATCTGCAATCTGAAGGCCTACGCCGCCGACCACGACCGGAAGGCGGAGCACCAGTATGTGCCCGAGGTAGCCCCCGCCACCGGCAAGACCGTGGCCGTCATCGGCGGCGGCCCCGGCGGCCTGACCAGCGCCTACTTCCTGGCCCGGAAGGGCCACAAGGTCACGGTGTATGACGCCATGCCCAAGATGGGCGGCATGCTGCGGTACGGCATCCCCGAATACCGCCTGCCCAAGGCCATCGTGGACGATGAGATCGCCCAGATCGCCGCCCTGGGCGTGGAGATGAAGAACGATGTCCGCATCGGCAGGGACGTCACCCTGGAGCAGCTGAAGGCGGAGCACGACGCGGTGGTGGTGGCCATCGGCGCGTGGACCAGCATGAAGCTGTCCTGCCCAGGCAGCGACCTGAACGGCGTGTGGGGCGGCATCGACTTCCTGGGCCAGGTGGCCCTGGGGAACAAGCCCGAGATCGGCCGCAGCGTGGCCGTGGTGGGCGGCGGCAACACTGCCATGGACGCCTGCCGCACCGCTGTGCGTTTGGGCGCGGAGAACGTGTACGTCATCTACCGCCGCACCCGGGCCGAGATGCCCGCCGAGGAGATGGAGATCGACGAGGCCATGGAGGAGGGCGTCACCTTCAAGTTCCTCACCAATCCCGCCGAGATCCTGGGTGAAAACG
The DNA here is from genome assembly GCA_963650435.1 of Alloprevotella sp. Classification (GTDB taxonomy): domain Bacteria; phylum Bacillota; class Clostridia; order Oscillospirales; family Oscillospiraceae; genus Lawsonibacter. The sequence continues at coordinate 10,931 of CAVJLQ010000187.1, forward strand.
GCAAGGTGACCGCCATCCGGCTCCAGGTGATGGAGCTGGGCGAGCCCGACGCCTCCGGCCGCCGCTCCCCCGTGCCCGTAGAGGGCAAGTTTGAGACTCTGAACGTGGATACGGTCATCTC
>CAVJLQ010000188.1:0-2136 GCA_963650435.1 Alloprevotella sp.
GTGTGGCTGGACCCCAACAAGACCTCTCCCTATGACTTCTATCAGTACTGGCGCAACGTGGGCGACGACGACGTGCTCAAGTGCCTGCGGATGCTCACCTTCCTGCCCCTGGAGCAGATCGACGAGATGGACAAGTGGGAGGGCAGCCAGCTGAACAAGGCTAAGGAGATCCTGGCCTACGAGCTGACCAAGCTGGTCCACGGCGAGGAGGAGGCCAAGAAGGCGGAGGAGGCCGCCAAGGCCCTGTTCGTGGGCGGCGGCGACATGAGCAGCGTGCCCGCCACCCAGCTGGCCGCGGAGGACCTGACCGACGGCGCCATCGGCGTTCTGGACCTGATGGTGAAGTGCAAGCTGGCCCCCTCTAAGAAGGAGGCCCGCCGCCTGGTGGAGCAGGGGGGCGTCGAGGTCAACGGCCAGAAGGTGGCCGGAGCCACCGCCGCCTATACTGCTGACGATCTGGCCGGAGAGGGCCTGATGATCAAGAAGGGCAAAAAGGTGTTCCACAGGGCCGTTCTGGCGTAATATGGATATGAGTTCCCCGGCGGGCATGTCCCGCCGGGGATCTTTTTGGGTAAGACGCCCCGATCCTGCGCAAGCTATTCTGGAAATTCCGGAACAGGAGGGAGCGCATTATGGAGGAGACCCAGGGCAGACAGGAGCAGAACGGGGAAGAAGAGCAGCAGGGACAGTCCATCGTGGACTTCGGCTCTACGCTGGTGGAGACCAGCCGGGGGACGGTGCACATCCTGACCATCGTGGGCCAGGTGGAGGGACATCAGATCCTGCCGCCCACCACCAAGAGCACCAAGTATGAGCACGTCATGCCCCTGCTGGCCACAGTGGAGGAGAGCGACCAGGTGGACGGCCTGCTGATCCTGCTGAACACCATGGGGGGCGACATCGAGGCGGGGCTGGGCATCGCGGAGCTGATCGCCAGCATGTCCAAGCCCACGGTGTCCCTGGTGCTGGGGGGCGGGCACTCCATCGGAGTGCCCCTGGCGGTGTCGGCCGAGCGGTCCTTTATCGCGCCGTCGGCGGCCATGACCATCCACCCCGTGCGGCTGAACGGGCTGGTGATCGGGGTGCCCCAGACCTTCTACTATTTCGAACGCATCCAGGAGCGGATCACCCAATTCGTAACGGCCAACAGCCATATAAAGCGGGAGACCTTTACAAAGCTGATGCTGCGCACCGGGGAACTGGCCGCCGACGTGGGCAGCGTGATCTACGGCGAGGAGGCAGTGGAATTGGGCCTGATCGACCAGATCGGCGGGCTGTCCGACGCGCTGGCCTGCCTGCATGAGATGATAGGGGAGAAGAAGGCGGCGCCGCGGGACTGACTGGTGCGTGACGGGCGTGCCGGCCAAAGGCTGGCACGCCCGCCGGGACCGGGGGAGTGGAACATAGTTTTCATAAGGGACAGAAAAGGACTGGAATTTTTCCGGGGATCATGGTAGTATAGTAGACGTGATCTTATGCCATCTGGAGGTACATAGGCTATGACCTATCTGATGTCTGCCGCGTTAGGCTTTTTACAGGGGGTGGCGGAGTTCCTGCCCATCTCCAGTTCCGGACACCTGTCTCTGTTCCAGCACTTTTTCGGCATGGCGGAGCCGGACAATCTCTTCAATATTCTGCTGCACTTCGCCACCCTCATCGCCGTGTGCGTCTACTATTTTCAGGATGTGCTGGAGATGATCGTGGAGTTCTTCCGGGGCATTGCGGCCCTGTTCTCCCGCAAGCCCTCCCACGGCAATCCCCCGGAGGCCAGACGGCTGGTGCTGCTGGTGATCGTGGGCACCCTGCCCCTGTTTGCCGTTCTGCCCTTTGACGACAAGATCGAAGCATTGGGGGCCAGCCCGGTATTCGTCAGCTGCGCCCTGCTGGTGACCGGGTGCATCCTGTTCCTGTCCGACAAATACGGCGGCGGGCGGAAAAACGCCAAAAACGCCACACTGAAGGACGCGCTGCTGGTGGGCGTGGCCCAGGGCTTTGCCACGGTGCCCGGCCTGTCCCGCTCCGGCTGCACCATCTCCGCCGGTATGGCCCTGGGCTTCCGCCGGGAGTTTGCCGTGCGGTACTCCTTCCTCATGTCCCTGCCCGCCGTGTTCGGTGCCACCCTGCTGGAGGTGAAGG
>CAVJLQ010000189.1:0-5131 GCA_963650435.1 Alloprevotella sp.
CCCCCAGGGGAAGGCTTTTCCCCGGGTCGCCACAGGCCGCCCCTGCGGGGGCGTGGGGGCAGCGCCCCCACACATCTAAAAAGGGTTCTAAAATTCACTCGCAGAAGCTCAGCAGCTGCTCCACCGGCTTCCTCTTGGGCGCCACAGGCTCCTCGGCGGGATAGCCGAAGGGGATCAGGGCCACGACCTCCTCATTTTCGGGGATGTGCAGGGCCTGGGCCACCTTCTCCGGGTCGAACACGCCCATGATGACGGTGCCCACGCCGCAGGCATAGGCCGCCAGGCAGAAGGTCTGGGCCGCCGCGCCCACGTCGAACATCAGCCAGCTGCCGCCCCGCTGGGTGGTGCTGCTGCCGTCCTTCTCCATGCCGCTGCGGCCCTTCACCGCCGTCAGCACCGCCACCTGGGGCGCCCGCTCCAGGGTTCCGGTGTTGTAGCTGAAGCCCAGGGTGCACTCCCGGGCGATATGCTCCTTGATCTTGGCGTCGTCACACACATGATAGCGGGTCACCTGGGTGTTCTTCCAGGAGGGGGCATAGGCCGCCGCCGCCACGATCTTCTCCACCGTGGCCCGGTCCACCTTCTCTTCCTTAAACTGCCGCACGCTGCGGCGGCCGACGATCATTTCCAACGCTTCCATACTGTTCTCCTTTCATTCGCCCCGAAAAAAGGAGCGCCGCCAGCGGCGGCGCTCCTGCGGGAAGCTCTTCTTACTTGTGGTCCACGGAGTACATGTGCTCGATCAGGTCCAGCACCTTGTTGGAGTAGCCGATCTCGTTGTCGTACCAGGACACGACCTTCACGAAGGTATCGGTCAGGGCGATGCCGGCGTCGGCGTCGAAGATGGAGGTGCGGGTGTCGCCCAGGAAGTCGCTGGACACGACGGCCTCGTCGGTGTAGCCCAGGATGCCCTTCAGCTCGCCCTCGGAGGCGGCCTTCATGGCGGCGCAGATCTCCTCATACTTGGCGGGCTTCTCCAGGTTGACGGTCAGGTCCACCACGGACACGTCCAGGGTGGGAACACGCATGGACATGCCGGTCAGCTTGCCGTTCAGGGAGGGGATGACCTTGCCCACGGCCTTGGCGGCGCCGGTGGAGGAGGGGATGATGTTGCCGGTGGCGGCGCGGCCGCCGCGCCAGTCCTTCAGAGAGGGGCCGTCCACGGTCTTCTGGGTGGCGGTGACGGAGTGCACGGTGGTCATCAGGCCGTCCTTGATGCCGAAGTTGTCGTTCAGCACCTTGGCGATGGGGGCCAGGCAGTTGGTGGTGCAGGAGGCGTTGGACACGAAGGTCATATCGGGGGTGTAGGCGTCCAGGTTGACGCCGCAGACGAACATGGGGGTGTCGTCCTTGGAGGGGGCGGACATGACGACCTTCTTGGCGCCGGCGGCCAGGTGGCCCTGGGCCTTCTCCTTGGTCAGGAACAGGCCGGTGGACTCCACCACATACTCGGCACCCAGCTTGCCCCAGGGCAAATTGGCGGGATCACGCTCGGCGGAGACGGGGATCTCCTTGCCGTTGACCACGATGGCCTTCTCGGTGGAGGAGATCTCGGCCTCGCACTTGCCGTGCATGGTGTCGTACTTCAGCATATAGGCCAGATACTCGGCGGGGCACAGGTCGTTGATGCCCACGATCTCGATCTCGGGGTGGTTCAGGCTTGCGCGGAAGACCATGCGGCCAATACGGCCAAATCCGTTGATACCGACTTTGATGCTCATAATATTGCTTCCTTTCTTCTTTCAAACTCCCCGGCCCAGCCGTCCGTGTGGGCCGGACACGGGGGAAATGGCTGCCGTTGGGTAGCCCTCAGCTGACAGAGCCGGACGCGCACCGGCGTGTCCATCCGTCTCTGTCAACTGAAGGCGTCCATATTATATCCCATCTTCACGATTTTTGTATAGGGGAAAAAGCGCAATAATTTGCACAAAAATTTTGCTTTTCCCCACGTTTTCCCCGCCTTTCCCCAGTTCCTTTTTTCTTTTCCCCGCCTTTTATCCCCCTTTGCTTTTCCCTAAGGCGTCCCCCGCCGCCCGCTGGGCCGGATCTAAGCGGGCGGCAGCGCCGGCAATGCGGCGGTCCGCACCTGCTGGCAGCGATCTCCAGCCGGCCTGTCCCCGGTTTTCCCCCTTCTGCGCGGCCGCTGTGCCTGTTTTTACACTTCTCTACATGTTTCCCCTTGTTCTGCCCCGCTTTTTTTGTTATACTGGTAAAAATTTGATGCTGCGGCCGGGACAGGCGGAGACACACTATCTCCGTCCCCTCACCTTCCGGAACGGCACCCCGTTCCCGCGCATCCCGAAAAAGAAAGAGCGGCCCATGGCCGCGGGAGGTATTTCATGTCCCAGCCATCTTCCTTAGATCAGATCCCCCAGGCCGCCTTCGACCTGGAGCGCGGCGCAGTCGCCGCCCTGAACGCCCCCGCCCGGCGGCTGCTGCCCGGCCTTGAGCCCGGCGATCCCGCCCCGCTCCACCTGCCCGCGGGGGACGGCCCCCAGTCCCAAAGCGGCTTTTTCACCTGGGGGCAGAACAGCTTTTCCTTCACCCTGATCTGTCAGGACGGCAGCGGCCGGGTCCTGCTGGCCCCGGCGGCACAGACCGCCCTCACCTCCGCCCAGCTGGAGGGCTTCACCCGCCAGCTGCGGCAGGTACAAAACGACATGCTGCTGGAATTCCAACAGCTGACCCCCGTGCTGGAGCGCCGGGCGGACAGCGACACCCTGTATCACCTGGCCGCCTTTCGCCAGAGCTTTTACCAGCTGTGCCGGCTGAGCCGGAACCTGGAGTACCTCTCCCGCGCCCAGCAGGGGGAGATCGTGCCCCGGTTCATCCCCCTGGACCTGGCCCGGCTGTGCTCCCAGCTGTCCGGCGAGGCGGGCGCCCTGCTCAGCGAGGGGGGGGTGGCCCTGACCTACCGCGGAGGGGCGGGCTCCCTGCTGGTGCCCGGAGACCCGGAGTTGCTGCCCCTTGTGGTGCTGGGGCTGCTGTCCAACGCCGCCAAGAACACCCCCCGGGGGGAGCTGGTGCTGCGCCTGCTCCAGCGGCCCGGACAGGCCATCCTGCTGCTGCGCCAGGGGGGCGCCCTGACCCAGCGGCAGCTGGACGAGCTGCTCACCCTCACCTCCTCCGGGCCGATCCCCCTGCCCGGCCAGGGGGCCGGGATGGGGCTGACCGTGATCCAGCACATCATATCCCTGCACCGGGGGGCGCTGCTGTGGCGGCCGGAGGAGAACGGCCTGCTGGCGGCCATGTGCCTGCCCACGGGGCCCATGCCCGCCCCCAACGTCCCGGTGCGCACCCCCATCCTTCAGACCGGCGGCGGCCTGTCCCCCGTGCTCATGGAGCTGAGCGACGTGCTGCCCGTGTCCGCCTTCGAGTCGGCGGGCCTGGAATAAACAGCTTTGCCCCCCTTTGCAGCCGCAAAGGGGGGCTTTATCATGGACAGCGGGAGCGGGGATGGGCGCGGTCTTGCGGCGCGCCGGGGATCTTTACACCGCCCGCCCGTTTGTGGTATAGGGGGCTGCGCCCCCTATGACCCCCGGCGGTTCATCGTCTCCGCTCCCAGATCAGATCCACCAGCCAGCCCAGGCCATACCCCGCCAGGGCGGCCGCGGCGGCGGCCAGATCGAACAGCACCACCAGGCCGGAAAACAGGCCGTTCTCCTGTCCGGCCCCCACGGCCAGCAGGACGAACACCGCGGGGACGATCAGCAGCAGCCACCGGATGGGCCGCAGGCGGGGACGGCTGCGGCCCAGGCGCAGCAGGGCCAGCTGGCCCGCCATGGGCAGCAGCAGGGCGGCGGCCAGAAACAGATACAGCTCCATTCAGGCCTCCTTTCGGGCCCGGTCCCAGGTCCCCAGCAGGTCGCCCGCCAGGGCGGGAACAAAGGCCAGCATCAGCTGGAACAGGGAGTAAATGTTCAGCCACAGCGCCACCGTGGGCAGCCAGCACAGGGCGCACATCAGAGGGAACAGGGGACAGAAGCCGCTGCGCCGCCCCAGGGAGATCCCGGCGCACAGGCAGGCCACGGGCAGCAGTACATAGGGGTACAGCAGCTGGGTCAGCACGGGCACGTCCGGCGCGTCGATCAGGGACAGCAGCAGGGGCACCGCCGCCCCCGCCGTCAGGGCGAAGAAGAGGTAGGGCAGGGTCTCCCGCCACTTCAGGGGGGAGGGGCCGGGAGCCAGCCCCAGCAGGGCCCGCAGGTCGGCCACCTCCATATACCACCCCACCCACCGGCCCAGCCAGATCAGGGCGTACAGGGTGACGTAGAAGCACAGCACCACATAGGGGGGATAGACGAACCACCCGGCGGCCACAGCCAGCAGGCCGGTGATGACGAAATGGAGCAGGGACTGCTTGAAGAGGGTGGGGCCGTCCTCGGCAAAGGGGGCGGTGGAGACCCCCGCGGCGGCCCCCAGCAAAAACACGGTGCCCACCTGATAGGCCGCCGCCCAGAAGCGGCTGCCGAAGAACAGATACGCCTCGTCCGTGGCCAGATCCATGCGGTAGAGGGTGTCCGCCAGATCAAAACGCCCGCCGAACAGGTCGAGACCCGCGATGAAAAAGCACAGCAGCCACAGGGCGGCCGCCGCGATGATGCCGCCGGCCAGGGCGGGGCGCAGGTAAGGTCGAAGCCGGTTCATCTGATTCGTCTCCTTTCCAGGTCCAGGGTCTGTTTGATCTTCTTTACATACCGCCGGGAGACATAGGTGACTACGCCCCCGGTAAGGGTCATTTTGATCGTGCCCGTGAGGGACAGGTCCAGGGCGGTGACCGCCTTCAGGTCGACGATCTCCCCGTTGGAGATGCGGGCGAACCGGGCGGGGTCCAGCAGCTGTTCCAGCTCATACAGCCGCAGGCGCAGGGTGTACTCCCGGCCGTCCGCCGTCTGGGCCATCACCCGCTGGTCGGCGGTGTAGCACCGCAGCAGGTCGTGGTGCTCCAGGGGGGTGACCCGGTCCCCCTGCCAGCCGGGGATGGGCGGGGGACACTCCTGCTCCAGCCGCCGCAGCAGCCCCTCCAGCTCCGGGGTCAGCCGCTGGGCGGTCAGGGTGAGCCGCGGCTCCTCCTGCCCGGGGACCTGTTTGAATTCGATCTTCAGGGGGAACACCTCTTTTCTTTATACCC
>CAVJLQ010000190.1:0-6068 GCA_963650435.1 Alloprevotella sp.
ACCCGAGGGAGCCTGGGTGCGCTGACCTACGATGGCATCCGCTTTTATTCCCAGCCGCCAGCTTTGGTAGAGGCTGTGGACACCATGGGGGCGGGAGACAGTTTTGCCAGTGCTATGTTGGTATCTGTCCTGCAGGCAATGGAGAAAATGCCTGGTCTGTGGAGCAGTGAAATGGTCCGGGCCAGCATACTGCCCGGGGCCCTGGAACGGGCGGCAGAGTTTGCTGCCCAGACCTGCTTGGTACATGGAGCCTTCGGCTGCGGCACGCCGGTGCCCCAGTCTGTGCGCGAACGGATCTACGCAGATGTATCATGATTTTCGCGGACAAGCTGACGAAGGACGCGGGGATCGAGACAAACAATATGGCGTGCATACCGACCCTTGTTTCGGACACGTCAAAATCAACGAGGTGAGATCGTATGGCATACATGATCGGCGTGGATGTGGGGGGAACCTTTACGGATTTCTCCGTATTCAATCAAGAGACCGGCGAGCTATTCAACTATAAGGATAGTTCTACGCCGGCAGACCCCTCCCGGGCCATTGTAAAGGGTGTGGGGGATGTGCTGCGCATCAAAAATGCGGGCCCGGAGGAGGTCAGTTATCTGGCCCACGGCACCACGGTGGGGACCAACGCCCTGATCGAAAAGAAGGGCTGCCGTCTTGGCCTGATCACCACAAAGGGCTTTAAGGATCTGATGGAGATCGGCACCCAGCGCCGCCCCTCTCTGTATGACCTTCGGGCACAGAAGCCCTATCCCCTGGTGCCTTCGGGGTTGAACCGCGCTGTGACGGAACGGATCCGTTATGACGGCACAGTAGAGACTCCTCTGGATGAGGAGGAAACGCGGCAGGTAGTGCGCGAACTGAAAGAGCAGGGAGTGGCCGCCATCGCGGTGTGTACGCTGTTCTCTTTCATTGACCCCATCCATGAGCAGCGCATCGAGGAGATCATCCATGAGGAGTTTCCTGAGGCCTATGTGACTATCTCCAGCAAACTGGCACCGGAGTTCCGGGAGTTTAGCCGCATGAGTACTACGGTGATGAACAGCTATCTGGGCCCGGTCATGAAGAAGTATGTGAACAACTTCCGCCAGTCCATCGCCGACTTGGGCATTCAGACGGAGCCCTATGTCACTCAGTCCAACGGGTCTATCATCTCCATCAAGGAGACTATTGATTGTCCTATTAAGACTGCGCTGTCTGGTCCCTCTGCAGGGGTGATCGCTGCGGCGTATATTGGGCGCCAGTGTCAGGCAGACAAGGTCATCACTTTCGACATGGGCGGCACCAGTGCTGATATTTCCCTTATCGAGAACTACACTCCTCAGGTGTCCAACGAGCGGCTGGTAGAGGGCTATCCGGCCCGCATCCCAATGATCAATATCATTACTATCGGCGCTGGCGGAGGCTCTATTGCCAGGATCGATGAGGGCGGTGCACTGAAGGTGGGTCCCAAGAGCGCAGGGGCGACTCCCGGCCCTGCGTGTTACATGCGCAGCGGTGAACTGCCCTGTGTGACTGACGCAAATATTGTTCTTGGAAAGCTGAACCAAAAGAAGATCTTGGGCGGACGCATGGATGTGGATATTGGCCTTGCGAAAAAGGCCATCCAGACCCAGATATGTGACAAGTCTGGACTGGATCCTGAGCAGGCGGCCAACGGTATCATCACAGTGGTCAATTCCAACATGGTGCGCGCAGTGCGCAGTGTATCTGTGGAGAAGGGTTATGATGTGCGGGAATTCAGTCTGATGGCTTTCGGCGGCGCTGGCCCCCTTCACGCCTGTGAGGTAGCCCGTGAGCTTGGCATGAAAGAGGTCATTGTACCGCCTCATCCGGGTACGCTGTGCTCCCTGGGGCTGCTGTTGGCCGACACCAGATTCGATTTGTCCCGAACCAGGGTGTTGGACGGCAATGCAGAAGCTCTGGAGGAGATCAACCGCCAGTTCAGTGAGATGACTAGGCAGGGTCAGCTGCTGCTGGACAAGGAGGGAGTACCCAGCGAGCGGCGGTATTTTGAATACTCCATCGACATGCGTTATCACCGCCAGAACTTTGAGATATCCATTCCGGTCCCCACAGGGGAGCTGACAGAGGATGTCTTGAAGAAAGTGCTGAGCGACTTCCATGCCGAGCACAAACGCAGTTACGGATACAGCAAGCCAGAGGCATTGGTCCAGTGCGTCAGCTACCGGGTGTCCGCTGTAGGCGTGATCGACAAGCCGGAGCTGAAGCCAGAACCCTTGCGTCCGGAAGAGTCTCTGCCCCGGCCCGTGGAGCACCGCAGTGTGCTGTTCCAGGGAGAGTGGCAGAGGGTAGACACGCCGGTGTATCAGAGAGAGGAGCTTACTCCCGGGCAGACGATCCATGGCCCGTGTATCTGTGAGCAAATGGATACTACCATCGTGGTGCCTGGCGACTGGATCATCCATGTGGACGGATATCGTAATCTGATGATCCGTAGCGAGGAGGCGAAGTGAGATGGCAAAGGTCGATACCGTTACAGTAGAGGTAGTGCGCAACCTGTTGATGTCCGTGGCAGAAGAGACTTACGGCATCATTGTGCGCAGTGCCTATTCCACCAACATGAAGGAGCGCCGGGATGTATGTACCGCTGTGATCGATCCAGAGGGAAACAGTGTGGCCCAGGTGGAGAGCCTGGCAGCTCTGTTGGGCTCCATGCTCAGCGTGGTACCAAATATTTATGAGAAGTTTGGCCGTGAGTCTATCCGTCCCGGGGATATGTTCATTGCCAACGACCCCTATCACGGCGGCGGGAATCATCTGCCCGACATCGTGATAGCTGCCCCCGCTTTTGTGGAGGAGAAGCTGGTGGGCTGGATCGCCAATATTGCCCACCACTCCGACATCGGCGGCAAGGTCCCCGGCTCCACATCAGGGGACGCGGACAGCTTGTTCCAGGAGGGTATTCGCATCCCTGTGATCCGTATCCGTCAAGAGGGCGAGCTGATCCCCAGTGTGCTGGACCTGTTGCTGGATAACACCCGGGTGCCCCAGGAGCGAGAGGGCGACTTGACCGCCCAGATGTCTGCTAACCTGATCGGTGTACAGCGTATTCAAGAGGCTTATGAGCGCTACGGCGATACATTGATCGACTGTATGGAGGAATTGGTGGCCTACTCCGAGCGCCGGGTGCGGGCTGTGGTGGCTGCGCTGCCTGACGGGGAGTACAGCTACACCGACTACGTAGACGGCTGCGGCGATAAATATCCCGACCCTCTGCCCATCTGCGTGAAGGTCACGGTGGCCGGGGAAGATCTGACCTTTGACTTTACCGGGACGGCGGAGCAGATCAAGGCTCCCATCAATGTCCCTTATCCCTGCACGAAGGCGGCAGTGTTTTTCTCCGTCAAGGCTCTAATGGGGGACGATATCCCCGCCAACGAGGGCATCAACCGCGCGGTGCGAATCATCGCGCCTAAGGGCTGCATCGTCAACCCCACGGAGCCCAGCCCCATCGGTGCCCAGATCGATTGCCAGCAGCGCATCCCGGATGCCATTTTTGGGGCACTGGCGCCCATTTTCCCTGACAGTGTGGTTACCGCGGGCAACGGCGCCTGCACCACTACCATTCTGGCGGGAGACGGGGCCATTGGCACCGACAGCGTGTTTATCTTCCACGAGGTCATTGCCGGGGGCGGCGGCGCCAGCCGCCAGCTGGACGGCCTGTCCGGCGTACAGGTGAACATGACCAATACCTCCAACATGCCGATCGAAGCGACGGAGATGGAGTTTACCAAGCTGCTTGCCCGAAAGTATGAGCTAAAGGAGGACACCGGCGGTGCCGGTGAGCACCGCGGGGGCCTGGGAATCGAACGCGAGTTGGAAGTGCTGCAGGACAATGTGCTGTACACTGGCCTGGGGGACCGGCACAAGTTCCGCCCCTGGGGTCTGGCTGGCGGCGGAGATGGCGGAAGCGGGGCCTTTTACCGGGTACGGGCCAAGGACGGCAGCGTGACCCGTATGGGACACAAGACCACGAGCCTTCCTCTGGAGAAGGGGGACGTGATCCGGGTAGTCACCCCTGGAGCCGGAGGTTATGGCAACCCCCTGCACAGACCTGCGCAGGCCGTGCTGCGAGATGTGATCGAAAAGAAGGTCAGCGTCCGCGCGGCAGAGGAAGCCTACGGTGTGGTCATCCGCAGTCAGGGCGTCAGTTACACCATAGATGAGCAGGCCACACAGGCTCTGCGGACAAGGAGAGAGAGCAAATGATCAAAGGAATGCAGCAGGTAGAGACTGTTATGGAGCAGGCCAAAGCGGCTCTGGACGCTAATGGCGGGCTGAAGCAGGTGATTTTTGTAGCCTGTGGAGGGTCTTTCAGTTCTTCTTATCCCGCACGCTATCTTCTGAATCAGGAGGGCACTATCCGGGTACAAGGATACAATAGCAGCGAGTTCGTCAATGCAATGCCTAAGAATGTGGACCGGAACACACTGGTCATCGGCACATCTACTAAGGCCACTGCGGAGACGGTGGCAGCGATCAAGGCTGCCCGGGAGAAAGGCGCTGTCACCATCGGTCTGACGGGCTACGCCGATTCCCTGACTGCTCAGGCGGCCCAGTTCTATATCACCTATCATCATGCCGACGAGTGGTACCAGGATCCTACCTTGGTCCACTGCAACAGTCAGGGCACTGCTCTGAAAATCGCCTTTTGGCTGCTGAAACATTATGATGGTTACGCCTATTACGACGCTGCTCTGGCCGCGTTCGAGCAGCTGCCCGACATCTATGGGCGGGCCTATGAAAGTGTAAAACAGGATGCGGCTCACTTTGCTCTGACCTATAAGAATGACACGGTTTGGAATGTCCTCAGCAGCGGGGCTGCTTGGGAAGTGGCCTACTCAGACGCCTTCTGCTTTTTCCAGGAGATGCAGACGGTGCACTGTGTTCCCGTTCACTCCGGCGAGTATTTCCACGGCGCCTTTGAGACCTGCGATAAGAATCTGGCCATTCTTCTGTTTAAGAGTGTGGGACGCACCCGGGCTTTGGACGAGCGGGCGGAGCGTTTCCTGAATACTTTTGCTGGCCATCACTGGATCATTGATGGGGAAAAGCTGGGGCTGGGTGAGCTTGACAGCAGCGTGGCGGAGTACTTTAATGCGCTTCTGCTGCATCCCATTTCCAAGCAGTATATCGCGGCCATGGGCGATGTGCGGATGCATCCCATGTCTTACCGCCGGTATATGTGGAAATTTGACTATTGACCATCGAACCCCCTTGCTCTTTTATAATACTTTTGCTACAATATTCTCATATAACGCTATATAATGTCTGACGGGGAGTGAAACTTTTGGTGCAGACAGATTTGGATCATAACAGCATAGTTCCCCTGTATGAGCAGTTGGTAGAGCAGTTGCGAAGAGACATCGAAAACGGGGTGTACAGCAAGACAGGACGTCTGCCGCCAGAGGATAAACTCTCCGGGCAGTATCAGGTCAGCCGCATCACGATCCGCCGTGCGGTGGAAGAACTGGTAAATCAGGATCTGGTAGAAAAAAAACAGGGCAAGGGGACTTTCATCCGCACCCCAAAGCTCTCACGTCAGCTCGATTGTCCCATGAGTTTTACCGAGATGTGCCAAGCCAATGGATTGACGGCCAGCGCCAAGGTGCTTGAGGCTGGGATATTTGTGCCCGGGGCATCCTCGGTGCGTGAGATGCTGGGTCTAAAAGAGGGAGAACCCGCCGTAAGGATCCGCCGTTTGCGCTATGCGGGAGACCGTCCACTGGTGTTGGAGGACGATTTTTTCCCCATGGAGTACGCTTACCTGCTGTCTATTGATTTGGAGCATGGGTCCCTTTACCGCTATTTGCAGGAGGAGAAAAAAATCACCCTTCGACGTACTACTATGCGTATGAGCATCGTGCGGGCCGATGGAGAGCTGTCGGAGCTGCTTCAGGTGCCTAAAAATGCACCCCAGCTGCAACTGAAGGGCTGTGTAGTCCAGCCTAATGGGCAGACTGTCCACTCCAGCTATCAGGTGGGCTACGGGGAGAATTTTGAGTTCATCGTTCGGTAGTGATTTTGTGAAAGGAAGT
>CAVJLQ010000190.1:6078-7315 GCA_963650435.1 Alloprevotella sp.
TCTCATAAAAAAGGATGTCCGCCACTTAAGTGGCGGACATCCTTTTTTATGAGATTTTATGGGAAACCGACCTTTGAAGGGAGGATCACACAAACCTCACATCAGATTTTCTTCAAACACGGAAGGAATATGTATACCATTGTGAGAGATAGTCACGATCCAAAACTTTCTCCACGGACAGATAGACAAATATATACAATAAAACAGGGGCGTTTCATCTGTATTTTTGTTCTAAGCCGGCATATAGTTCCTATGAAAAGGCACCCGTTTTGTGAAAGGAGGGGAATCAAGGCGGGCAGAGCCTGTCCCGATAGCTCCGCGGAGCGTGGGAGAAAAACAAGTACAGATCGGTGTGCGGCCGGGCCGCGGCGGTCCGGAACAAGAAAGGAGTCACTATGTCGGAAAAGAGTACAACTGCTGAAAAGAGGAGCTTCCTCGACCGGATGCTCGACGCAGTCGAGCGCGCCGGCAACAAGCTGCCCGACCCCATCACCATGTTCCTGGGTCTGGCGGTGATCGTGGTGCTGGTCTCCGCCCTGTGCAGCGCCCTGGGGGTCAAGGCCCTGAACCCCGCCACCAATGAGTGGGTGGAGACGGTGAATTTGTTCTCCCCCTATGGCCTGAAGTATTTCTGGACCAACGTGATCGGCAACTTCTCCGGCTTTGCCCCCCTGGGCATGGTGCTGGTGGCGGTGATCGGCTCCTCCGTGGCGGAGAAGAGCGGCTTTCTGGTGGCCCTGATGGAGCGCTTCCTGGGCAAGTCCAAGGGCTGGATCGTCACCGGGGTGGTCATGTTCCTGGGTATCAACCTGAACATTGCCGGCGACGCGGGCTTTATCATCCTGCCGCCCCTGGCCGCCATCCTGTATATGTCCATCGGCCGGCACCCCCTGCTGGGCATGTATGTGGGCTACGGCTCCGTGGCCGGCGGCTTCTGCGCCAACATCGCCCTGGGCCTGTCCGACGCCCTGGCCTACGGCTTTACCGAGGCCGCGGCCCAGATGATCGACCCCGGTTACTCCGCGTCCATCGCCATCAACTGGTACTTCCTCATCGTCTCCTGCATCACCCTGACCATCTTCGGCACCCTTATGGTGGAAAAGCTGCTGGTGCACCGCTTCCCCATCTCCCGGGAGGAGCTGGCCAAGTACGACTTTGACGAGAACGCCGCCACCGTCACCGACGAGCAGAAGAAGGCGCTGAGGGCCGCCGGGATCGCCTTCCTGATCTTCGCCGT
>CAVJLQ010000190.1:7325-12016 GCA_963650435.1 Alloprevotella sp.
CCCCATCTTCGGCAGCCCCATCCTGGGGGACGAGAACGGCTCCATCACCGCCTCCGGCGCCCCCTTCACCAAGGGCATCGTGTTCACCGTATCCATGGCGCTGATGGTGCCCGGCATCGCCTATGGCGTGTCCCTGGGCAAATATAAGAGCGACAAGGACGTGTGGGCCGACATCAGCGAGGGCTTTTCGGAGATGGGCAACTATGTGTTCATGTGCTTCTTCATCTCCATCTTCACCAACTTCTTCTCCGTGTCCAAGCTGGGCACGATCCTGGCCATCTCCGGCGCCGACGGACTGAAGAACATCGGCTTTACGGGCATCCCTCTGCTCATCGGCCTGATCTTCGTGTCCTGCGTGGTGAACATGTTCATCGGCTCGGCCTCCGCCAAGTGGGCCATCCTGGCCCCGGTGTTCGTCCCCATGATGATGCTCATGGGCTTCGACCCCGCCATCACTCAGGTGGTCTACCGCATCGGCGACTCCATCACCAACCCCCTGTCTCCCCTGTTTACTTACATGCCCGTCATCCTGGGCTTTGCACGGAAGTATGACAAGAACGTGGGCCTGGGCACCGTCATCGCCAACATGCTGCCCTTCTCCCTGACCTTCACTGTGGTCTGGGTGATCCAGGTCATCGTGTGGGTGCTGATGGATCTGCCCCTGGGCCCCGGCGGCGGGATCTATCTGTAAGGCCCCCCTTGTGAAGGAGTCTGACTATGGATTTTGCTCAGCGCGCGCAGCAGCTGCGCGAGACTATCGTCCGGGACAGGCGCTGGATCCACCGGCACCCGGAGCTGTCCTATCACGAGCATGAGACCACCGCCTATCTGGTGTGCCGGCTGACCCGGATGGGCATCCCCGTCCAGACCTTTGAGGACTACACCGGCTGCATTGCCACCATCCAGGGGGGACGGCCAGGAAAGACCGTCCTGCTGCGGGCGGACATCGACGCCCTGCCCATCCAGGAGGAGACCGGCCTGGACTTTGCCAGCGTCCATTCCGGGGTGATGCATGCCTGCGGCCACGACTGCCACGCCGCCATGCTGCTGGGGGCCGCCCGCCTGCTGTGGGAGGGGCGGCAGGAGCTGCACGGCACCGTCAAGCTGCTGTTCCAGGCGGCGGAAGAGGTGTTTATCGGCAGCCACTACTACTGGGACAGGGGCTGTTTGTCCGATGTAGACGCGGCCATGGGGATGCACGTCTGGCCCACCGCCCCCAGCGGAAAGCTGGTGGTGCAGGACGGTCCCATGATGGCCAGCTGCGACACCTTTACCATCACCGTCCACGGCGTGTCCGCCCACGGCTCCCGCCCCGACGCTGGCCGGGACGCCATCGTGGCCGCCAGCGCCATCATCTGCGGTCTGCAGACTATCGTCAGCCGGTGCGCCAGCCCCCTGGAGCCGCTGGTGGTGTCCGTGTGCACCGTCCACGCCGGGACGGAGTTCAACATCATCGCCGATACCGCGGTGCTGGAGGGCACCGTCCGCGCCCTGTCCGAACAGGCCCGGCAGCTGGCGGAGACGGCCATGGGCCGCATCGTTCGGGAGACCGCCGCCGCCATGGGGTGTACGGCGGAGGTGGACTACCGCCGGCTGGAGTCCCTGGTGTGCAACGAAGACCCGGCCCTGAACGAGATCGCCCGCTCCGCCGCCCGGAAGCTCTTCGGGGACGAGGTGCTCTATCGGGTGCCGCCAGCCATGGGCAGCGAGGACTTCTCCTATCTCATGGAGAAGATCCCCAACTCCCTGTTCCTGTTCCTGGGCTGCTATGACCAGGAGCAGGGCTGCGTCCATCCCATCCACAACGGAAAATTCCGGATCAACGAGGATATCCTGCCCATTGGGACGGCCCAGTACGCCCAGTTCGCGGCGGACTATCTGGAGCAGAGCGGGGGTGAGGGACAGTGAACATCAAAGAGTCGGCCAAGGCGCGGGAGCAGGAGGTGATCTCCTGGCGGCGCTGGCTGCACGCCCACCCCGAGCTGGGCTGCTGCGAGACGGCCACCACCGCCTTTATCGCGGAGCGTCTGAAGGAGATGGACATTGAGGTGCAGACCTTCCCGGACATTCCGGGCTGCATCGGCACCATTCGGGGCGGGCAGCCGGGAAAGACCGTGATGCTGCGGGCGGACATCGACGCCCTGCCCATTCAGGAGGCCACCGGCCTGCCCTTCAGCAGTAGAGATCCCGGGGTGATGCACGCCTGCGGCCACGACTGTCACACCGCCATGCTGCTGGGCGCGGCGGCCATACTCAGCGAAGAGCGGCAGGGGCTGTGGGGCACGGTGAAGCTCCTCTTCCAGATGGGGGAGGAGATCGGCCGCAAGTCGGAGGAGTATGTGAAGCGCGGGGCGCTGGAGGGGGTGGACGCCATCTTCGGGATGCACGTCTGGCCCACCCTGGACACCGGGTATGTCAATTTCCAGTCCGGCGACCGCATGGCGTGCAGCGACCGCTTTACCGTCCAGATCCGGGGCAAGAGCGCCCACGGCTCCGCCCCCCACCTGGGACACGACGCCATTCTGGCTGCGGCCGGGGCGGTGATGGCCCTGCAGTCCCTGCCCAGCCGGGTGAACGACCCCCTGAATACTCTGGTGGTCACCGTGGGCAAGATGCACGGCGGCACCAAGGACAACATCCTGTGCGGCCATGTGGAGCTGGTGGGCACGGTGCGCACCTTTGATCGGGAGTTCCGCCGCAGTATGCCCCGGCGGATCGAGGAGATCGTCCGCAGTGTCGCGGCCGTCTATGGCTGCACGGCGGAGTGTGACTACTACTTCGGCCCCAGCCCGCTGATCAACGACGACGAGGAGCTGGTGGCCGTCGCCCAGGATGCGGCCAGAGAGCAGATGGGGGCGGACTGTCTGCGCCCTATGGAGAAGATGACCGGGGCGGAGGACTTCAGCGTCTATCTGGAGCACATCCCCGGCGTCTACGGCTATCTGGGCATCCGGGACAGGGCCAAGGGGATCGACTGCAGCAACCACCACCCCGCCTTCCTGGTGGATGAGGAGGCGCTGCACTACGGAACGGGGATCTACGCCCAGTTTGCCGTGGACTACCTGAACGGAGAGAAATAGGCCGTGTGCCGCCCCGACCGGGCGGCACACGGCTTTTTATGGGGAAGCGGAAAGAAATAAAAAATTTTTTCAAAAAACCGCGACCAACGCCCCTGAAATGGTGTTTAATAGGGTGAGAGCGGACGAGAGGAGGCGGGAGCATGGAGGACCGGGACATCGTGGCCCTGTATCTGCGGCGGGATGAGACAGCGGTCAAGTACACGGCGGAGAAATACGGCGGCCGTCTGCGGGCTTTGGCCCTGGGCATCACCGGGGACCGCCAGAGCGCGGAGGAGTGCGAGAACGACGCCTATCTGGCGGCGTGGAGCTCCATCCCGCCCAAGCGTCCGGAGGACTATTTCTTCCCCTTTCTGGCCCGGATCGTCCGTGATCAGGCCCTGAACCTGTGCCGCGGGCGGACCGCCCAAAAGCGCAGTGCCCGGGTGGAGGAGCTGAGCCGGGAGCTGGAGCAGTGCCTGCCCGGAGGGGCGAGCGCCGAGAGCGAGCTGGACCGGCGGGAGCTGGGCCGGACCCTGAACGTCTTTTTGGACGGGCTGCCGGAGGACAAGCGGAGGGTGTTCCTCCGGCGGTACTGGTATATGGAGCCGGTGGGGGACATCGCCCGCCGCTTCGGCTATTCCCAGAGCAAGGTGAAGTCTATGATGGCCCGGTGCCGGACACAGCTGCGGGCCTATCTGGAACAGGAGGGATACGGACTATGACCGGAACAGAGCTTTTGCAGGCGCTGGATCATGTGTCTCCCGCCTATGTGCAGCAGGCGGAGGAGACCGTCCGCCGCCCCCGGAGAAGGGGGATGCTCCTGCTGGCCGCCTGCCTGTGCCTGACCATGGCCGCCGCGGCCTTTGCGGCGGGGCCGGGGCGGATCTGGCTGAAGGAGATCTTCTCCGGCCGGCGGCTGGCGCCGGACTATATGGAGTCGGGCTATCTGCTGGGGGCGGAGCCAGAGCGGGTGCCCCTGTCCCAGCTGAGCCAGCGGGTGCGGGACGCCGGGGAGATCATCGCCGGGCAGTACGGGGACTACTCCCCCTTCAGCAGCAAGGCCCCCGGCCAGTACAGCCCGGAGTTTACCGCGCAGCAGGAGGTGCTGGACTATGTGGGCTACGCCCCCCTGCGCGGGGTGGCGCTGGACGCCCGGGAGGAGAGAAGCACGCTGATCCTGCGGGGGGACGAGGCGGGGACCATCCTGAGCGTGACCATGCGCACCCGCTGGAAGGCGGGGCAGGACGTCCGGGCGGAGACCTGGGCCCAGCTGTATACCGAGAAGTACGAAGGAGAAACCGATATTGGCAGTATCACCACCGAGAAGATCCGTTTTCAGGCGGAGGAAAAGGCCAGCGCTTCCGGACGGGCGTATGTAGAGGTATCCTCTGACCCGCTGGCCAGCGGCTACGAAATGCTGGAGGGCCACCTGCTGGACGGCAGCGTGGTATACAGCATCCATCTCGCCTTCCGGGGGGAGGAGCGGGACACCGCCCGGCAGCTGCTGGAGCAGTGGGCGGAGCAGTTTTAGAGAAAGAGATGGACGGCCTGTAAGGCCGTCCATCTCTTTTTAATAACTCCCGATCCTTTTTTGTGTTCCCCGCCCCCGCAGGGGGCGGGGAACACGGGTAT
>CAVJLQ010000191.1:0-4231 GCA_963650435.1 Alloprevotella sp.
CTCGGGCACCATGGCCCACTTCTTCGGGCTGCTGGGCCTGTGCGGCGTGAGCACCTTCATCATGGGCGCGCTGACCGGCGGCTTCTTCGGAGATTTTTTGACCCAGCTGTTCAAGCTGATCGACCCCAGCAGCACCTTTGAGCTGCCCGCCCTGTTCACCCCCCTGAACGACACCATGATGATCCTGGTGGGGGCCATGGCCCTGGGCTTTGTCCAGATCGTCACCGGCATGGCCATCAGTCTGATCAAAAAGGTCAGGCGGGGCCAGTTCATGGACGCCCTGTGGGAGGAAGTGACCTGGTGGGTCGTGTTCGCGGGGCTGGCCCTGTATCTGCTGCGGGGCTCGCTGCCCGTTCTGATCGTGGGCGGCGTGATGGTGCTGGTGGGCTCCGGCTGGAATGCCAAGGGCTTCGGCAAGGTGACGGCGGTGTTCGGCTCTTTATATAACCACATCACCGGCTACTTCGGGGACATCCTGTCCTACTCCCGCCTGATGGCCCTGATGCTGGCCGGCTCGGTCATCGCCCAGGTGTTCAACACCCTGGGGGCCATCCCCGGCAACGTGGTGATCTTCATCGTGATCTCGGCGGCGGGCAACGCCCTGAACTTTGCCCTGAACCTGCTGGGGTGCTACGTCCACGACCTGCGCCTGCAGTGTCTGGAGTATTTCAACAAATTCTACGAGGACGGCGGAAAGCCCTTCCGCCCCCTGGATCTCAGCGGAAAATATTACGACATAGACGCAGTTGATTAAGGAGGAAACACAACATGGATATGAACGCTTTGGTAGAAATGCAGCAGGCTCTTACCACCCTGGGACAGGTCGGCGGCCTGGCCATTGCCCTGCTGGGCGCCGGCCTGGCGGCGGTGCTGTCCGGCATCGGCTCCGCCAAGGGCACCGGCCTTGCCGGTGAGGCCGGCACCGGCCTGCTCAGCCAGGACCCCAGCAAGTTCGGTAAGGTCATGATCCTTCAGGTGATCCCCGGCACCCAGGGCCTGTACGGCCTGGTGGTGTGGTTCTTCGCCGTGTTCCGCATGGGCCTACTGTCCGGCACCCTGCCCACCCTGACCGTGGCCCAGGGGATGCAGTACTTCGCCGCCTGCCTGCCCATGGCGCTGGGCGGCCTGTTCTCCGCCATCGCCCAGGGCCGCGTGGCCGCCGGCTCCATCAACATCCTGGCCAAGAAGCCGGACGACTGGTCCAAGGGCATGGTGCTGTGCATCACCGTGGAGTTCTACGCCATCCTGTCCCTGCTGGCCTCCATGCTGATGATCATCAACATCAGCGGCTGATGGGCGGAAAGGATACCGCCATGGAAGGATTGGAAAAGATCGAGGCCAAGCTCCGCCAGGATGCCCAGGCAGAGGTGGAGCGGCTGACCGCCGAGGCCGACGCCCAGACGGCTCAGATCGCCGCCCAGGCCGAGGCCCAGGCCAGACAGGAGAGCGAGGCCATCCTCTCCCGGGGGAAGAAGGCCGCCCAGGAGCGGCTGGAGCGCCTGAGCTCCGCCGCCGGCATGGAGAAGCGCAAGCTGGAGCTGGCCGCCAAGCAGGAGATGCTGGAGCGGGCCTTCCAGCTGGCACTGGACGACCTGTGCGCCCTGCCGGCGGAGCAGTATCAGCAGCTGCTGGTCGCTCTGCTGAAGAAGGCGTCCACCACCGGCCGGGAGCAGGTCATCTTCTCCCCTAAAGACCGCCAGGCTCTGGGCCAGCAGACGGTGGACGCCGCCAACGCGGCCATGTCCGCCCACCTGACCCTGTCGGAGCAGACCCGGCCCATCCGGGGCGGGTTCATCCTGGCCGACGGGGATGTGGAGCTGAACTGCGCCTTTGAAACTCTGGTGCGCCTGCAGCGGGAGAAGCTGGAGAAGGCCGCCGTACAGATCCTGTTCCCGGAATGAGCCGGGAAAACGGAAAAGCGAGGTGAGAGCTGTTGTCTCACAGAAAAGATACCGACTATCTGGCCCTGTCCGCCCGCCTGCGGGCCCAGGAAAACGACCTGCTGACCCGGGAGCGGCTGGACCGTATGATCGACGCCCGGGAGTTGGGGGACGCCGTCAAGGTGCTGACCCAGTGCGGCTACCCGGAGCCGGAGAGCCTGACCCAGTCGGGGCTGGAGGCCATGCTGGCCCGGAAGCGGGAGGAGACCTTTGCCGACCTGGCCGGATCGGTGCCCGATCCCCGGCTGGTGCAGATCTTCCAGCTGAAATATGACTACCACAACGCCAAGGCCCTGATCAAGGGCGCCGCCCGGGGGGAGGATGTGACCCGGCTGCTGGTGCGCGGCGGCCGGTACGACCCCGAACAGCTGGCCGGATACTTCGCCCGGGGGGAGGAGGGGGACATGTCCCCCTTGTTCGCCGGAGCAATGGCCCGGGCCAAGCAGCTTTTGGCCGACACCGGCGACCCCCAGCTGGCCGATCTGGAGCTGGATCGGGCCTGCTGCGTTGAGCTGGCCCAGCTGGCCCGGGAGAGCGGCAGCGGCTTCCTGATGGGCTACACCGCCCTGATGACCGACGCGGCCAACCTGCGCACCGCCGTGCGGGTGATGCGCATGGGCCGGGAGGGGGACTTCCTTGCCCAGGCTCTGCTGCCCGGCGGAACGGTGGAGCCGGAGACCATTCTCAATGCCCGGGGCGGCGGCCTGGCCGACGCCTACCGGGGCACCGCCCTGGAGCAGGCCGCCCAGCTGGCGGCCAAGGCCGTGGGGCCGGAGCGGGGGCCGCTGACCGCCTTTGAGAAGGCGTGCGACGACGCCCTGACCGCCTATCTGGACGGAGCGAAAAGCGTCCCCTTCGGCGAGGAGGTGGCTGTGGCCTATCTCCACGCCAGAGAGAGCGAGCTGACCGCCGCCCGTACCGTGCTGTCCGGCCGCCTGGCCGGGCTGGACGGCGAAGTGATCCGGTCCCGCCTGCGGGATACCTATGTGTAAGGAGGGGCGGAGATGTATAAGATCGCAGTGATGGGCGACCGGGACAGCGTGCTGGGGTTCAAGGCCCTGGGGCTGGACGTCTGCCCCGTGGAGAGCGGGGAGGAGGGCCGCGCGGCCCTGCACCGCATGGCGAAGGAAGATTACGCCATCATCTATATGACGGAACAGCTGGCCGCCCAGATCCCCGGCGAGATCGCCCGGTATCAGGATGCCCTGACCCCGGCCATCATCCTCATCCCGGGGAAAGAGGGCAGCCTGGGCATCGGCATGAACAGCGTGACCACCGCGGTGGAACGGGCCGTGGGGGCTGACATTCTATAGAAGCGCGGAGCCGTCGAGAGCAGCGCGGATGGACTGGAGCGACGGGCAAAGCCCAAGAAGGCGCAGAGCGCCGGATGGGTTTGGCCGGAGTCGGAGGGAAGCCGCGCGTCGCGAACAGGCGCAGCGTGACAAGAAGAAGCGCGGAGCCGTCGAGAGCAGCGCGGGAAACCAGAGCGCCGCGCGGTTTGTGAACCGCTCTGCGGCGGCAGAAGACCCAATGAAATACACTGACCCAAAGGAAGGAATGTGACCTATGGGAAAAATCGTAAAAGTCTCCGGCCCGCTGGTGGTGGCCACCGGCCTGAAGGAGGCCAATATGGCCGACGTGGTCCGGGTGGGCCAGCAGCGGCTGATCGGCGAGATCCTGACCATGAGCGGGGACTCCGCCTCCATCCAGGTGTATGAGGAGACCGCCGGCCTGGGCCCGGGGGCCGAGGTGGTCACCACCGGCGCCCCCCTGTCCGTGGAGCTGGGGCCCGGTCTGATCGAAAATATCTACGACGGCATCCAGCGCCCGCTGGAGGTCATCATGGAAAAGACGGGCAGCAACAACCTGCCCCGGGGCGTGGAGGTGCCCGCCCTGGACCGGGAGAAGAAGTGGGACTTCACCCCCGTGGCCAAGGTGGGCGACCAGCTCACCGGCGGCGACGTGCTGGGCACGGTGGAGGAGACGGCCTCCGTCCTCCACAAGGTCATGGTGCCCCCCAAGATGTCCGGCAAGCTGGTGGACATCAAGTCCGGCAGCTTTACAGTGACCGAGACGGTCGCTGTGCTGGAAAAAGAGGACGGCACCCGGGTGGAGCTGCCCATGATGCAGAAGTGGCCCGTCCGTGTGGGCCGGCCCTACAAGCACAAGTATCCCCCCACCGTCCCCCTGCAGTCCGGCCAGCGCATCGTGGACACCTTCTTCCCCGTGGCAAAGGGCGGCACGGCAGCCATCCCCGGCCCCTTCGGCAGCGGCAAGACGGTGATGCAGCA
>CAVJLQ010000192.1:0-2197 GCA_963650435.1 Alloprevotella sp.
GTCCTCAATGGGCTCTGGGAAGGACACGCTGTCAAACAGCACCTGCTCCGGCAGATCCCGGTAGAAGGCGGCACTGTTCTCTCCCACCGTGACCAGCACGTCCACGCTCTCGCCGTCGTGGGTGATGGTGCCCTGATCCGCCACAATGCCTGTGGTGCGCCAGTCCTCACCGGCGGCCTGCTGACTGCCGCACGCGGTCAGTCCCAGGCACAGGGCCGCGGCCAGCAGCAGGGCAAGTTTGCTCTTCCGGCTTCTTTTCATGCGATCCTCCCTTTCTTTTCCTCCCGTTACGCCATTCTCCAGTAGCAGTCGTACTCGCCGCCCCAGTACAGAACGTCCACATCCGCCAGAGTCATGTCGTACACCACGTCGTCAAACAGGGTGGAGCCGGCATAATAGGTGTCCGCCGCGTCGGGGTCGGCACTGATGGTGCCGGAGTCCACCTCGTTCATGTCGCCGTCCCCGTCGGCCCGCTCATACAGGGTCCAGCTGCCGTACTGGTCGATCTCGAGCACACTGGGCGCGCCGGCCTCGCCGTCCAGATACCAGGTGCCCGCCAGGGCGGTAAAGTCGCTGTCCCCGATGTTTTCGCCCGGCAGGTCGCCACTGACCTTGGTGAAGGTGCCCAGGGAGTCCACATGGAGGGCCCCGCCCTCGTCCAGCCAGCTGTGGTGGGCCCAGCCGTCGAACTCGTTGTAGAAGTAGTCGGCGCTGTACTCCATCACCAGCTGGATATAGCCGCTGGCCGTGATATCCTCGTCGGTGTCATACAGGTCGAAGCGCACCTCATCGCCGTCTTCGTTCTTCTCTACGATCAGCTCGCTGTCGTCCTCTCCGATCCAGGTGCCGCAGTACATGCCGTAGTCCACCCGCAGCTGATCGTCCTTCACCATGCCCTCGAAGGACTCCGGCGGGGTGTCGGCTTCGCCGGTGCTGCCGGAGCTGCTATCGTAGCTGCTGCCGTTGTTTCCGCTTTCGCTGCCGCAGGCCGCCAGCGTCAGACACAGGGCGGCGGCCAGGGCAAGGGCCAAATACTTTTTCCGGTTTTTCATCACTGTTCCCTCCAATTCTGATCTAATGCTCCCGTTCCGCCATGGACAGTATCTCGTCATGGCTCATCTCCACATTTCCGAAGCGTACAAAAATGCCGTTGGTCACGGCACTGTTCCATACCTGCGGATCGGACAAGGTCTGAAAGCGGATCTTGTCCAAATAGGGCTTCATATCCAGCAGGAGCCGGCTGCCGGAGACGAAATCCACCTGCAGCATATGCTCAGGCAGGGGCGCTACAGCTGCAATATACCTTCGGTCCAAACGTACACCCTCCTTTTCCCGTCGATCAGCTCCCGGTCCCGTCTTGTGCCCCGCGGCGGAACGCGCAAGGGGGCCGGGCATAAAAAGATCCACCGTACAGATATTGTACGGTGGATCAAACCGGCCGACCATTAACCAATCGTTAGGTTTTTCGCCGGGAGGGGCCGGGCGCCCCCCTTTTCGCCGCCTCAGGCGGCCTTTTCGCACAGGCGCGTCAAGATCACGGCCATCTGGGCCCGGGTGGCCGTGCCCTTGGGGGCCAGGGCTCCGGTGTCGTTGCCGTCCATCAGGCCGCTGGCGTTGGCCCAGCTCATGGCGGGGCGGGCGAAGGAGCTGATGGCGGCCTGGTCGGAGAAGCCGGTCAGGTCGGCGGAGGCGGACAGGTCGTACCCCTTATACTGGGCGTACCGGTACAGGATGGCCGCCAGCTCCTCCCGGGTCACGGCCTGGTCGGGGGCGAAGCGCCCATCGCCATAGCCTCTGACGATCCCGTTGGCCGCCGCCCACGCGGCGGCCGTCTCATAGTAGCTGCCGGAGGGGACGTCGGAGAAGGGGCAGGCGTCGGACACTTCGGGGGCGCCGTCCAGGCGGTAGAGGATGGTCACCAGCATCCCCCGGGTGACGGCGGTGTCAGGGGAGAAGGTGCCGTTCCCGGTGCCGCTCATCAGACCCATCCGGGACACATAGCGGACGGCCTGGTCATACCAGCTTCCGGCGGATACGTCGCTGAACATACCGCCCTGGGGGGGCATGGCGCCGGAGGGCTGCTGGCCGCCGTCGGAGCCGTCCGGCATGGCCGGGGGCTGCTGGCCGTCAAAGCCGTCGGGGGGCGTCATATCGCCGCTGCCGTCCGGCTTGGACGGAGGGGTCTGACCGTCGGAGC
>CAVJLQ010000193.1:0-4114 GCA_963650435.1 Alloprevotella sp.
GGCCTTGATGCCGGCGTCGAACTCAGGGGAGCCGCCCTCCTGATAGAAGGTGGAGACATACAGCTGGATGTCGGTGCCCTTGGCGGCGTCCAGCACCTTGTTGTCGTCCAGGGTGTCGGAGCCCACGAAGGGGGCGGTGATGCCCAGCTTGCTGGCCTGGGTGATGATCTGGGTGGCGTAGGCGATGGACACGGGGGTGAAGATGACCTCGGCGCCCTCGTTCTTGGCCTTGTTCAGGTAAGAGGTGAAGTCGGAGTTGTTCTTGGGGAAGGAGTCGGTGATCACCTTGCCGCCGGCGGCCTCGAAGGCGGTCTTGAAGAAGGCCACCAGGCCCTGGTCATACTCGTTGCCGGCCTCGCCCAGGCAGTAGGCCACCTTGGCGCTGAACTTGTCCATGGCGAAGTTGGCCAGCACGGTGCCCTGGAAGGGGTCCAGGAAGCAGATGCGGTAGTAGTAGTCGTTGCCGGCGGTGACGTTGGGGTTGGTGCAGGTCACGCCCATGGCGGCGATGCCGGCGGCATCAAAGATGGGGCCGCCAGCCATGGATACGCCGGAGCCGTAAGAGCCCAGCACCAGGGCCACGTTCTCGCTCACCAGCTGAGAGGCGGCACTGGGGGCCTTGGACTGGTCGGAGCCGTTGTCGCCGTAGACCAGCTCCACCTGATAGCTCTCGCCGCCGATCTCAACGGTGGGGGTCTGGGCGTTGGCGTACTGCATGCCCAGCATCTCCTTCTTGCCGCCGGAGGCGGAGTCGCCGGTGGCGGGCTCGAACACGCCGATCTTGATGACCTTGTCGCCGGAGGACTGGCTGGAGGAGGCGCCGCCGGAGGGCTGGCCGCCGTTGTCCTTGCTGCCGCAGGCCGCAAGGCTGAAGATCATAGCAAGAGAAAGTGCAAGGGCAAGAAACTTTTTCATACTTGGTTCTCCTTTACTGTTTGATAAGGGCGATCCCCGCGCTCTGCCGCGGACGGAGCCGTCCGGATAAACGGATACGCCCAAAGTGTCCTTGATACAAATACACTTGTTCTTGGAACAAAAGGATTATAGCAAAGGCGGTGGAGAAATGCAAGAGCAATCGAAAACTTTTACGAAAAAGTGCGAAACAGGGGAGATGGCGTCGTGTTTCTTGTGAGCGGGATGCAGGAGGAGGGAAGGCAACTTGTAAATTTTTCTCCCCCGTGGTATACTACCGAAAAAATCCCGACGGGAAGAGAGGAGCTGCCGTCATGCACAACGAATTGACGGAGATGGACCTGAAGAAGATGAAGGAGGAGCTGGACTACCGGCGGATCACCCTGCGGCCGCAGCTGCTGGAGGAGGTAAAGGTGGCCCGGGGCTTCGGCGACCTGAGCGAGAACTTTGAATATAAGGCGGCCAAGCGGGACAAGAACCGCAACGAGAGCCGCATCCGCTTTCTGGAGAACATGATCAAGACCGCCGTGGTCATCCGGGACGACTCCGCCGCCGACACGGTGGGCATGTATGATAAGGTGACGGTGTATCTGGAGGAGGACGACGAGGAGGAGACCTATCAGATCGTTACCACCGTGCGGCAGGATGTGCTCCATGGGCTGATCAGCCGGGAGGCCCCCATGGGGAAGATGCTGCTGGGGAAAAAGGTGGGGGACCGGTTCTATGTGCAGGTAAACGACGGCTACGGCTATTGGGCCGTGGTGCGGGCCATCGAAAAGGGCAGCGACGACGGGAGCGCGGAGCTGAACAGTTTTTGAGTGCAAAATAGCGCAATTTTGTGCCGAAATCGGCAAAGATTTTTCCCTGTTGCTGTGATAGGATAACCCACGGTGCGCAGAAGGTCTCTGCCCGGACGATCCGACCGGGAGAACAGCGGGCTCCGCCCATCCGGGGGAAGCGGATGGGGCTGAGCGCCGGGCCGGGACCGCGCAGAAGGAATCAAAATTTAAGGATCTGAATAGGAAGGCAGGAAGTTTGACGATGGAAGAAGTCAAAAATATCTTTGTTGTGGGCGCCGGCCTGATGGGCAGCGGCATCGCCCAGACCGCCATCACCCATGGATTTAACGTCACCCTGAACGATCAGCGGGTAGAGGCCCTGGAGCGGGCCCACGAGGGGATCGCCAAGAGCCTGGCCCGTGACGTGGAGAAGGGCCGCATGAGCCAGGAGGACTGCGACACCGCCATGGCCCGTCTGGCCATCAGCGCCAGCATGCAGCCCGCCAAGGACGCCGACCTGGTCATCGAGGCCATTTACGAGAATCTGGACGCCAAGCAGGCCGTGTTCAAGCAGCTGGAGGACATCTGCCCCCCTCACACGGTGTTCGCCTCCAACACCTCCTCCATTTCCCTGACCTCTCTGGCCTCCGCCACCAAGCGTCCCTCTCAGGTGGTGGGTATGCACTTCTTCTCCCCCGTGCCCAAGATGAAGCTGTGCGAGGTCATCTTCGGCCTGCTCACCGCCCAGGACGTGCTGGAGGAGATCCAGGCCGTGGGCAAGAAGATGGGCAAGACCCTGATCCTGTCCGACGATAAGCCCGGCTTTATCGTCAACCGTGCCCTGCTGCCCATGCTGAACGAGGCCTGCGTCATCGTGGGGCTGAACATCGGCACCGTGGAGGATGTGGACAACGGCATGAAGCTGGGCTGCAACCACCCCATGGGTCCCCTGGAGCTGGCCGATATGATCGGTCTGGACATCCTGCTGAACGTGATGACCGTGATGGAGAAGGAGATCGGCGACAAGTACCGCCCCTCCATGATCCTGCGGAAGATGGTCACCGCCGGCTTCCTGGGCCGCAAGAGCGGCGCCGGCTTCTATCTGTACGAGAACGGCAAGAAGATCGGCGTCAACCCCGTTCTGACCCAGGTGCACACCTTGGGCGAGAACTGACCTTACGATCTGACAGAGGCCGCGGCCGGAGCCCCTCCGGCCGCGGCCTTTTCAGGCTTCAGCTCCTTCTTGTGTCTCCCGCCCGCAGGGGCGGAAAGCAGAAGAAGGGGCCTCCGGCGGGGCCCCGGGGGGAAATTAGGCGTTTCCAGTTGACAAATCTCTGAAAGCTGATATAATCGACCAGTACAATTGAACACCTTATCAAGAGTGGTTGAGGGACCGGCCCTGTGAAACCACGGCAACCTGCCCGCCTGCGGGACAAGGTGCCAAATCCGGCGAAGTATTCGCAAGATGAGGATTATCATACTGTGAAGCTCCGCCAGCGGCGGAGCTTTTTTGTTCTCCTGATCCTCAGCGACGGAAAGAAAGGAACGCGACATGGCAAGAAAACTGTTTACCTCTGAATCTGTGACCGAAGGGCATCCCGACAAGATCTGCGACCAGATCTCCGACGGGGTGCTGGATGCCATCCTGGAGAAGGACCCCATGGCCCGGGTGGCCTGCGAGACCACGGTGACCACCGGCCAGGTCCACGTGATGGGCGAGATCACCACCAGCTGCTACGTGGACATCCCCAAGATCGTCCGGGGCGTGGTGCGGGACATCGGCTATGACCGGGCCAAGTTCGGCTTCGACTGCGACACCTGCGCGGTGCTCACCTCTATCGACGAGCAGTCCCCCGACATCGCTATGGGCGTGGACAAGTGCCTGGAGGTGAAGGAGGGCGAGGCGGACGACGGGCTGGACAACGGCGCCGGCGACCAGGGCATGATGTTCGGCTACGCCTGTGACGAGACCCCCGAGCTGATGCCCATGGCCATCTCCCTGGCCCACAAGCTGGCCCGGCGGCTGACCCAGGTGCGCAAGGAGGGGCTGGTGAGCTACCTGCGGCCCGACGGCAAGACCCAGGTCACCGTGGAGTATGACGAGAACGACCGCCCCGTGCGGGTGGACACCGTGGTCATCTCCACCCAGCACGGCCCCGAGGCGGAGCTGGGGCAGATCCGCCGGGACATGGAGGAGCTGGTCATCAAGCCCATCATCCCCGCCGGACTGATGGACGAGCACACCAAGATCTATGTGAACCCCACCGGCCGCTTTGTGGTGGGCGGTCCCCAGGGGGACTCCGGCCTGACTGGGCGGAAGATCATCGTGGACACCTACGGCGGCAGCGCCCCCCACGGCGGCGGCGCCTTCTCCGGCAAGGACCCCACCAAGGTGGACCGCTCCGCCGCCTACGCCGCCCGCT
>CAVJLQ010000194.1:0-9724 GCA_963650435.1 Alloprevotella sp.
CGCCAACCCCACCGGCCCCATGCACATGGGCAACGCCCGGGGCGGCGTGCTGGGGGACACCCTGGCCAACGTGCTGGCCCGGGACGGCTATGACACCTGGAAGGAATTCTATGTGAACGACGCTGGCAACCAGATCCACAAGTTTGCCGTGTCCATCAACGCCCGGTATATGCAGCTGATCGTGGGGGAGGAGAACTTCCCCTTCCCCGAGGAGGGCTACCACGGCGAGGACATCAAGGAGCTGGCAAAGGCCATCTACGACGCCCACGGCGACAGCTGGAAGGATCTGCCCGAGGAGGAGCGCCTGGACAGGATGGCCCAGTACGGCTTGAAGGTGAATATCCCCAAGATGCAGGAGGACCTGAAGAAGTACGGCATCGTGTACGACCAGTGGTTCTTCGAGTCGGAGCTGCACGCCAGCGGCTATGTGGCCGAGACGGTGCAGCTGCTCGGCGACAAGGGCTGGACCTACGAGAAGGACGGCGCCCTGTGGCTGAACACCACCGCCCTGCTGAAGCAGAAGTTCATGGCCGAGGGCAAGACCCAGGAGCAGGTGGACAAGCTGGACCTGAAGGACGACGTGCTGCGCCGGGCCAACGGCTTCTACACCTATTTTGCCGCCGACATCGCCTATCACCGCAACAAGTTTGAAAAGCGGGGCTTCGACAAGGTGATCAACGTGTGGGGCGCCGACCACCACGGCCATGTGGCCCGCCTCCAGGCGGCCCTGGACGGCCTGGGCCTGGACGGCTCCCACCGGCTGATCATCGTGCTGATGCAGCTGGTGAACCTGCTGCAGGACGGCAAGCCCGTGCGCATGTCCAAGCGTTCCGGCAAGGCCATCGCCCTCCACGACCTGCTGGACGAGGTGAGCGTGGACGCCGCCCGCTTCTTCTTCAATTCCCGGACGGCAAGCAGCCCCGTGGACTTCGACCTGGACCTGGCCGTGCGGGAGGACAGCGAGAACCCGGTGTACTATGTGCAGTACGCCCACGCCCGCATCTGCTCCCTGGTGGCCCGTCTGGCCGAGGAGGGGGAGACGGTGCCCGCCGCCGGCGGCCTGGACGCCGCCGTGTTCACCGCACCGGAGGAGCTGGCCTTGGTGAAGGCACTGGCCCAGTACCCCGAGGAGCTGCACCTGGCCGCCCGGGACTGCGACCCCAGCCGCATCAACCGCTATCTGGCGGCGCTGGCCGGGGACTTCCACCGCTTCTACAACGCCTGCCGTATCAAGGGGGAGGAGCCCGCGGTGCTCCGGGCCCGGCTGAAGCTGGCGGACTCTGTGCGGGCGGTGCTGGCCAACGGCCTGGGCCTTCTGGGCGTGTCCGCGCCGGAGAAGATGTAACACGATACTGCGTGCGCCTTGGGTGGGAGACCCCCAAGGCGTGCCTTTTATGGCTCCCCTGCGGGGGAGAGAGAAGGAGTGATCTTATGGCACGGCGCGGCGGAGGGCTGTTTTCCGGCCTGAAGGACAGCACCCAGCGCAACCGGAACATGATCCTGTATGTGCTGCTGCTGGTCTCGCTGTTTGGTGCGCTGGGCGGCTGGCTGTCCCTGCCTGACCGGGTGACTATGATGGGCACCACCGAGGGGGTAGAGCCCATCTATCTGCCCAAACTGGCGGCCATCGGCATCAATTTGGGGGTCAGCGGGGGCTTTTCTCTGCTGTTCTGGTGGCGGCCACGGGAGCTGGCCTATCTCACCTGCGCCCTGATCGGCATTTTTATGACCTATTTCATCATGCCGGCCAACCTGGGGTATTTCGCATGAGGGTGGACATAGACCGGCTCCGGGAGACGCTGGAGCGCCGCCAGCCCACTCTTATGGGCACCAACGGGCGGTACGCCGTGCTGGTGCCCATGGTGGAGGAGGCGGACGGCAGCCTGTCCCTGTTGTACGAGGTACGGGCGGGCACCCTGCGGCGGCAGCCGGGGGAGGTCTGCTTCCCCGGCGGCAGGATCGAGGGGGAGGAGACCCCGGAGGAGTGCGCCCTGCGGGAGACCTTTGAGGAGCTGGCCATCCCCGCTGAAGAGGTCCAGCTGCTGGGCCCCCTGGACTTCCTGGTCCACCGGGCGGGGTTCATCATGTATCCCGTGCTGGGCAGGGTGAGCCGCGCGGGGGCGGCCCAAATGCGGCCCAGCCCCGCCGAGGTGGGGGAGGTGTTCCGGGTGCCCCTGGAGCACCTGCTGGAGCATCCGCCTATGGAGTACCGCTGTGAGCTGTCCCCCCAGGTGGGGGAGGATTTTCCCTATGAGCTGATCGGCATCCCCCGCAGCTACAGGTGGATGTCCGGGGGAGAGACCATCCTGGTCTACCCCTGGAAGGACCACGCCATCTGGGGCCTGACCGCTAAGATCACCCGGTGCCTGATCCGCTTTTTGAAGGAGCAGGGATGAGCGGCCGGGAGCAGCTGGGGCCCTACACCCTGACCTGGCCCGACGGGGTGTTCCCCCTGGGCGCGGATGCCCTGGCCCTGGGCGGCTTTGCGACGGTGCGCCGGGGCTGGCGGGTGTGCGACCTGGGGACGGGCAGCGGCGCGCTGCTGCTCCTGCTGGCCCGAAGGGAGGGGGAGCTGACCCTCTTTGGGGTGGAGCGGGAGCCCCTGGCCGCCCGGACCGCCCGGGACAACCTGGCCGCCAACGGCCTGGCGGGGACGGTCGTCACCGCCGACCTGCGGGAGAGCGGCCTGCCCGCCGGGCAGTTCGACCTGGTGGTATCCAATCCCCCCTATTTCGCCCCGGGGAGCGGGGGAGACGGCGGCCCCGCCCGCATGGGGGACTGCACGGAGGAAGCGCTGTGCGCCGCCGCGGGGCGGCTTTTGAAGAACGGGGGCCGCTTTGCCCTGTGCTATCGGCCGGAGCGGCTCACCGGTCTGCTGTGCGCCCTGCGGGGCGCGGGGCTGGAGCCCAAGCGCCTGAAGCTGCTGTGCCACAGTCCGGCCCACCCGCCCTATGGGGCGCTGGTGGAGGCGGTAAAGCAGGGGCGGCCCGGCCTTTCTATTTTACCTGTAACAGAGGAGTGACCTGTATGGCGGGGACCCTGTATCTTGTACCCACACCCATCGGCAATCTGGGGGACATCTCCCAGCGCATGGCCAAGACCCTGGCAGAGGCGGACTTTATCGCCGCGGAGGACACCCGGGTTACGGTGAAGCTGCTCAACCACCTGGGGATCAAAAAGCCCATGGTGATCTACCACCGGCACAACACGGGCTGGGGCGGGCAGGCGGTGCTGGACCGCCTGCTGGCCGGGGAGAACTGCGCCCTGGTCACCGACGCCGGCACCCCCGCCATCTCCGACCCCGGAGAGGATCTGGTGGCCAAGTGCGCCCAGGAGGGGATCGACGTGGTGTCCATCCCCGGGCCCTGCGCCCTGGTCACCGCCCTGGCGGCCTCCGGCCAGCCCACGGGCCGGTTCACCTTCGAGGGGTTCCTGGCTATGAACAAGAAGAACCGCCGGGCCCATCTGGAGTCCCTGCGGGGGGAGGAGCGCACCATGATCTTCTACGAGGCCCCCCACAAGCTGCGGGCCACCCTGGACGACCTGGCGGAGGTGTTCGGGGCGGACCGGCCGGTGTCTCTGTGCCGGGAGCTGACCAAGCTCCACGAGGAGATCATACGCACCACCCTTGGGGGCGCTGTGCGGCGCTTTCAGGATGGGGAGCCCCGGGGGGAGTTCGTCCTTGTGGTCCGGGGGGCGGAGCCCGCGGAGCAGGAGGAGGCCACCCTGGAGGACGGCCTGCGGCTGGCCCAGCGCCTGCGGGAGCAGGAGGGGCTGTCCCTGCGGGACAGCGTAAAGCGGGCCGCCAAGGAGCTGCACCTGTCCCGCAACGACCTGTACGACCTGGCCATCCGGGGCGAATAAGCCAAACAGCTGCATCAGATCTGCATCAGATCAGAAAAGGAAAGCGGCGTGACCGGTCTCGGTCACGCCGCTTGAGTCTGTCGAAAAGTAGTAGAGCGAATAGATGCGGGAAGGAAGATAGTTACGAAAGACAAGGCCCGCAGGCCAGATTCGGCGGGCAACCGGCGCGAAGCAGCGGCACTTGGCCCGCCGATAACCCAGGAAGGGTGTCTCAAGGTGAATTGCCCCGCAGGGGCAAGAGAAGGTGGCCTGGGCCATTCGTTTTTAAGGATAAGATCATGGAACTTTGAAAAAGTTTCATGATCTTTTTCAGCTTGTCGAAAAGACTTTTTCGGCAAGCTGAACGGCGTGACCGGTCTCGGTCACGCCGTTTTTGTACTTCTTCCGATGGGATCATTCCCCGGCTTCCTGAAGAGCTTTGATGCAGCGGGCGCACACGTTCTTGCCCCGAAATGAGATCACATCCTGGGCATCGTCACAGAAAATGCAGGCGGGCTGATACTTTTTCAGGACAATGGAGGCTCCGTCCATATAAATTTCAAGAGAGTCCTTTTCCGCAATGTCCAGGGTGCGGCGCAATTCGATGGGCAGGACGATGCGGCCCAACTCATCCACTTTACGGACGATGCCGGTAGATTTCAATACGATCAGATCCTTTCTCTTCTTCGGCGGGGGGGTCCTGGGGATGCGGCCCAAAATAGTTAGGCCAGTTTGTCCATTATACAGAGACAATTTGGTTCTGTCAATGCAATATAAAGATAATCGGGCGGATTTTCGGAAAAAATTTCATGGCTCAATCTTTTCGGGGTCGAAACGGATATAAATATTTTGTTAAGAAGGGGCGGATGGTCAGAAGCTGAGTATGTTCTTCGGGGCGGCATCGTATAGATAGATGAGTATCGGACGGAGAGGGGGAGAGGCTGTGGCGATGTCAGTGCTCTGGACGGGGATGGCGGCGGCGGCAGTGCTGTGCGGCCTGATGACCGGGCAGGGGCAGCAGGTGGCGGCGGCGGCCTTTGAGGGTGCCTCCGCCGCGGTGCAGCTGTGCCTCGCCATTGCGGGCCCGCTGTGCCTTTGGACGGGCGTCATGGAGGTCATGAGCCAGTGTGGTCTGGCCGACCGGCTGTCCCGGCTGCTGCGGCCCGTTCTGCTGCGGCTGTACCCCGGGCTGCGGGGGGACGGGGCCACCATGCAGGCCCTGTCCGCCAATGTCTCCGCCAATCTGCTGGGTCTGGGCAGCGCGGCCACCCCCATGGGGATCCAGGCGGCAAGGGGGATGGCGGAGCGTTCCCCGGGGCGGGCGAGTGATGAGCTGTGCCTGCTGATCGTGTGCAATTCCGCTTCGATCCAGCTATTGCCCACCACAGCGGCGGCGGTGCGGGGGGCTGCGGGCAGCGCGGCCCCCTTCGACATCCTTCCGGCGGTGTGGCTGGCCTCGACCCTGTCAGTGGGGGCGGGGATCGTGGCCTGCAAAATACTGGCCCGGGTGTGGAGGGGATAGGATGATCGAGCTGCTGACCCAGCTGACCGTGCCGCTGATCCTGTGCGGCGTGGCCCTGTATGCCTGCGGAAGGCGGGTGGACGTATATGCCGCCCTTGTGAAGGGGGCGGCGAGGGGGCTGGACACACTGGTGGGCATCGCGCCGTCGCTGGTGGCGCTGCTGACGGTGGTGTATATGCTGCGGGCCTCCGGGGCAGTGGAGCTGGCAGCTGGGCTGCTGGGGCCCGCGATGGAACGGGTGGGGCTGCCAGCCCAGCTGCTGCCCCTGATGCTGGTGCGGCCCATCAGCGGCTCGGCCGCCCTTGGGGTAGGGGCGGAGCTGATGAACACCTGGGGGCCGGACTCCTATGTGGGGCGGGTGGCGGCGGTGATGCTGGGCTC
This sequence comes from Alloprevotella sp., assembly GCA_963650435.1. Taxonomy (GTDB): domain Bacteria; phylum Bacillota; class Clostridia; order Oscillospirales; family Oscillospiraceae; genus Lawsonibacter. The sequence goes on from CAVJLQ010000194.1 coordinate 5,747, forward strand.
CACGGAGACCACGTTCTATACCATTGCGGTATACTTCGGCGCCGTGGGGGTCAGCCGTACCCGGTACGCCATCCCGGCCGCCCTGTGCGCGGACGCGGTGGGCTTTCTGGCCTCCGCCTGGGCCGTGCGCCTGTTGTTCGGGATATGAGACAGCGCCCTGTTCGTTTGAACAGGGCGCCGTTTTGCGGTCACTCGTCTTTTTCCTCGATGATTGTGTGGCGGTCGGGGGCCATGACGGGGGAGTCGTTCTCCAGATTTTCAAACAGATCGTCGTCCTGCAGCATGGGCTTGCGGTGCCGGGCGATGGCGATGAGCAGGGGATAGAGCACGATGGCCACCATGCCGCCGGAAAACCCGTTGTTGTACAGGTTCATCCCGGCCACCGGCGTGCTGGTGAACAGCACAACGGAGGAGTGGAGAAAGCCGGCCAGCACGCCGTAGGGCCAGCCGAAATAGCCGGAGACGGGGGCCAGGGTGGTGCAGAAGAGACAGGCCAGCTGTACCGCCGGGTCGGACAGCTTCCAGTGCATCAGGGCGCTGCCTAAAAAGACGCCGGCCATGACGGGGATGATATTCCGCGCGTGCTTGCCGAAGGCGGAGAAGCCCATGATGGTCAAAATGCCGCCGATGGTGGGGCCATTGAGATCGCCGCCCCCCAGAAGGATGAAGACCGTGCCGATCAGACCGTTGACCCCGGTATTGATCAGCACCGGGGCGGGGCCGAACATACGCAGATAGTCGCTGGGGGCGCGGCCGCTGGTGTTCAGCAGCATCCGGTAGCCCGCCCAGGCGGCCCATACGGGGATGCCGCACATCAGAAGCCCGCACAGGATCAGCAGCAGACAGAAGATGCCCAGCACCAGGGTGAAGGTCAGATCATAGCCGCCGGCCCAGCGGTATTTGGTCTCCGGCGTGGCGCCGAAGCCGTTCATAAGGGGGACGCAGATGAACGCCACCAGCCCGCAGGAGAAGCCCACGTTATATAGGTTCATTCCGTTCTGGATCCGGTAGGTGTAGGCGGCCAGGGGAGACATGATATAGCCGATGACGATGCCCACGATGATGGCCAGGGGGAGACTGCCCCAGCCGTTGTCCAGGGCGATATAGCTGATCACCGGGGACAGGGCGGTGGCCATCAGGCCGATGCCCACATAGCTGCCGTAGGGCTCCTTCCTGGACACGGGGTACAGCCAGGAGCCCAGAAGGATGGGCCAGATGTTCAGGTAGTTTTTGCCGAACAGGGAGAAGCCGGACATCAGCCCCACTTCCACCAAGGTCATACCGTTCAGGGTGTCTCCGGACAGGCGCAGCAGCACCAGGGAGATGGCCGTGACCAGGGCTGAGTTGACCAGGGCGGCGCCCGGCCCGGCGACCAAAAAGTAGTCGGTGATCAGGGCGTCCTCCGTCATGACGATGGTGACCAGCCCCTTCGCGATGTTTTCGGGGCTGTCCAGGGCAAAGCCCAGCAGGGCCAGACAGATGGTAAAGATCCAGAGGTAATTCAGCAGGCTGTCATATCTTGCGTGGCGTGGGGCGGCATGGTCCATTGGCAGGGCTCTCCTTTCAGGTCTCAGAGTTCAGCCGGGAGAAATACTCCCTGGTCTGTTGGGCGTTGCGGGCGATCTCGTCGGCCAGGGCTTGAAGGGTGGGGAACTTCCGCTCCCCCCGCAGGCGGTGGAAAAACTCCATGCGCAGCGGCTGGCCGTACAGGTCGCCGCTGAAGTCCAGGATAAAGCCCTCCACCGTCACCCGCCCGTCGTTGTCCCGGACGGTGGGGCGTACCCCGACGTTGGTCACCGCCATGCGGCACTGGTCCCCGAAGTGGACCTTGGTGGCGTAAACGCCGAAGGCGGGCACGATGACCTGATCGGGGATCGACAGGTTCACGGTGGGAAAGCCCAGGGCGGAGGAGCCGATGTGCTTGCCGTGGCCCACCTGCCCGCTGAGGACATGGGGGTGGCCTAAAAACTGCACAGCCCGTTCCATCTCCCCCTGAGCGATCAGGGTGCGGATATAGGTGGAGGAGACGGTGATGCCGTCCTGTACCACGGGGCTGATGATGTCGCAGCCGATGCCCAGCTGGCGGCATTTCTCCTCCAGCCGCTGGGGATTGCCCTTGCCCATATAGCCGAAGTGGAAGTCGTGGCCGGCCACCACATGGACGACCTTCAGCTCCCGGGCCAGGTACTGGACGATAAAGTCCTGCCAGTCCATGCGCTGCATTGCGTCGAAGGAGGCCACAACGACCTCCTCGATGCCGTAGCAGTGCTGCATCAGCCAGATGCGGTCCTCCACCGTGGACAGCAGGGGGACGGGCTGGCCGGTGATGACAGCGGTGGGGCTGCGGTCAAAGGTGAAGGCGGCGGCCACAGCGCCGGTGCGCTCAGCCGCGGCCTTTACGGCCCTCATCAGCTGGCCGTGGCCCGTGTGCACCCCATCAAAAAAGCCCAGAGCGATGACTCGGTCAGTATTGGTCACAGTAAGATCTCCTTGAAAACAGAATTCGCATGATCGTCCCTCTGGGACGGGCAGAAAAGGAAAAGCGTGGGCGGGCGTATCCGCCCGCCCACGCTTAGGGGTCATACCGTTCAGACTTCGATCTGCTCCATCTCGTCCTCGCAAACTTCGCACCGCTCCATCCGGCTTGCGCCGGATATCTGCTTTGCTCCGTTGCTCGTCCTCTCCGAAACAGACCCGCTTCGCTGGGCTCTGTTTCGGCTTTGGAAGCTTAGACCTCGATCTGCTCCATGAGGAAGGCTTCGATGATGTCGCCCTCCTTGATGTCCTGGAACTTTTCAAAGGTGATGCCGCATTCGTAGCCGGCGGCGACCTCCTTCACGCTGTCCTTGAAGCGCTGGAGGGAGGCGATGGCGCCGTCGTAAATGACGATGTTGTCCCGCAGCAGGCGCATCTGGGCGCCCCGCTGCATCTTGCCGTCCAGCACGTAGCAGCCGGCCACCATGCCCACGCCGGTGATGCGGAACACGTTGCGCACCTCGGCCCGGCCCAGGTCCACTTCCTTGAACTTGGGGGCCAGCATGCCCTTCATGGCCGCTTCGATCTCGTTGATGGCGTCATAGATGACCCGGTACATCCGCATATCCACCTTGGTGCGGGCGGCGGTCTCCTTAGCATTGGCATCGGGGCGGACATTGAAGCCCACGATGATGGCGCCGGAGGTGGCGGCCAGGGTGACATCGCTCTCGGTGATGGCGCCCACGGCACAGTGGATGACGCGGACCCGGACCTCGTCGTTGGTCAGCTTCTCCAGGCTGGCCTTCACGGCCTCGGCGGAGCCCTGGACGTCGGCCTTGACGATGATGTTCAGGGTCTTCATCTCGCCGGCCTGGATCTGGCTGAACAGATCCTCCAGAGTGACCTTGCCGGTGGGGGCGTTGGCGGCGGCCTTCTGGTCGTGCTTGCGCTGCTCCACCAGCTCTCGGGCCATGCGCTCGTCAGCCACGGCGTGGAAGTCGTCGCCCGCGCCGGGCACCTCGCCCATGCCGATGATCTCCACGGGGACGGAGGGGCCGGCCTCGGTCAGCTTCTTGCCCCGGGCGTCGGTCATGGCGCGGACACGGCCCACGGCGGTGCCGGCGATGATGATGTCGCCCTGCTTCAGGGTGCCGTTCTGCACCAGCAGGGTGGCCACGGGGCCGCGGCCCTTGTCCAGCCGGGCCTCGATGACGGCGCCAGAGGCGGCCCGGTTGGGGTTGGCCTTCAGCTCCTTCATTTCGGCGGTGAGCACCACCATATCCAGCAGGTTGTCGATGCCCATGCCGGTCTTGGCGGAGATGGGGCAGATGATGGTCTCGCCGCCCCACTCCTCGGGCACCAGCTCATACTCGGTGAGCTGCTGCATGATGCGGTCGGGGTTGGCGGTGGGCTTATCCATCTTGTTGATGGCCACGATAATGGGGATCTCGGCGGCCTTGGCGTGGTTGATGGACTCCACGGTCTGGGGCATGATGCCGTCCT